>NZ_CAUVXO010000297.1:0-6174 GCF_963555865.1 Protofrankia sp. Cr1 | reverse complement strand
GGTCGCGACGATCGAATGCGTCGCGCAGCGCCGTACGATTCGCATCGTTGATCAGGTCGTGGCGAGGTACTCGGATTCGGCGGAGGTACTGGGCTTGGAATCGTAGGGTTCCGCCACGCATCTTGACCCCATATGCCGAGATGAATGCTTCGGCTACTCGTGAAAGCAGGAGCCCACCGAGAACCCTCAGGTCCCATGCATCCGAGACGATGTAGTAGAGGTTGTGATGGGGGTAGAATCCACCTCGATCTAGGACCGGGTGGATGGTGGCTTTCATATCCGGAAAGAGGAGCTTCGGCCTCTCGACGAGCCGGTGGTCGACCTTGTCGATGGTCTTGTACCAGCGAGTCGGCTGCTTCCTAGCGATGTGGCGCGCGCGCAGCTGGCCACTATGCTGACGGAAATACCGGTCGAGGCGAGGGTACTCGGCGAGATCGACCAGTCGCCCGTCGACGTTCCAGGGGTTAATGAGGTGTGTGCCTGTCCAAATGAACGAACCGCCTGTGATGTCGCGAACCATGGCCAAGGGGAGTAGGCGGTCGCCCTCGATGTCCACACGTTCCGACTCGTTGGTGATGAACACGCTGTCCGCACCCGTGGCGACCCCAATGCCTACACGAGTCCCAGTCGAGTCGTCCTCAAGATAGGGAAACCGATCGTTGAGGTCTTCTAGCATAGCGAGCCGCGCGGGTGAGGCTGCGGGCCAAGAGTCCGTGCCAGAAAACCAGTGGGGAAGGCGTGCGGCATGGAACGTCGGAGTACGGACGGAGGTCTCCCCCTCCGTCCCCGCCCAGTTCTGTAGAGACGCGGCCTCAGTAGCGTCGAAGGAGGACGTCGTATCAGCGGCGACGGCCGGCCCTTGGGGTGCGCTTTGGATAATCGTGATGGCCGGGTAAGCGGAGACCGCTTCGAGGAAGACGTCCACGTCGTGCATGGTGAGGACGAATTCGACGTTGAAGGCGCGGCTGACGAGCTCGCGTAACTGGCTCCCGTACTGGTTTCGCATCCAGCGGTCCGCGCAGATGAAGCCGAGTCTCCCGCCAGGCTTCAGAATCTTCAAGCCGACTTCGTAGAAGCCGACGTAGATATCCGCGCGCCCACCCATCGTGGGGCATGCCGCCCGATAGGCATTCATACGGACGTCGGGGACGTCCTCAAGGCGGATGTACGGCGGGTTTCCAACGACAAAGTCGGCGTTTCGATACTCGTCCTGAAGAAGGAAGTCCCCCTGACGGATCCACGTCTCAGCCAGCTTCTCGGCGCTCGGGGCGTCCCAGCCTCGGTCGGCCATGAGCCGGATCGCGAGATCCCGGCTCGATCTCACGTTGCGGTCGAGGAGGTCGAAGGCACGCACGGCGTCGGCAGTGTCGAGCAGCGAGCGGCCGTGGACTTGGCATGAGGCGGTCAGTCGTTGAAGTATCGGCCCGACAAAGGCTCCGGCACCGCACGCGGGCTCCACGATCACGGTATTGGCGAGGTCCCTGTCTGGCGTGTAGCCAATCCAGTCCAAGATCAATTCGACGACCCAGTGCCGGGTGAACACCTCTCCATGCTCGATCGCCATCTGTAGCGAGTCGGATAGGGGCAGGGAGTCGAGCTCAAAGAGACCTTGGTGCACCACGCGCCGACGATAGCGTTGGGAGGAGTCGCCCGAGGCTGTGGGCATGACGTGCCACGCTGCAGATCACGCCCGCCTGCGATCGGTGACGGACTGAGGTCAGACGTCGCGAGGGACGGCGTGCCGGTCTGCCGGCGTCGAGGAGCAGAGGCGGTGTGGCCCGGGCGGGCGCTTGAACGGTCCGGCTCGTCGTGCCGCTGGGCCTGTTGCCAAGGTGCAAAAGGAGCCGGTAGGCGTTCCCGACCCTGCGAGGTGGCCACCGACTCTGCGGCTCGACGTTGCCCGCAGTGGCAACGTCGGGCCGTTCCTCTTTACGAACCACCGCGGACTCATCAAGGGCCGCGCTCCGATCGCCGGTTGGACCAGAACACGCCGATGCAGGTCGCTTCCCGGTACCAGGAAACAGCAAAGTTGACCTTTCCGGAGCCGGCAAGGTCAACTTTAGGCGGCCTGAGCGCATGGGGAGACCGCGGTCCGTTTCGCCACGCAACACGGGTCCGGACGATGGGTTGCGGATCGTAGTAGGAGCCATACAGACCGGGCGTCAGCGTGCAGGTGCCCCGGCCGATGGTCCGATCGGGGCACCTGCACGTGGGCTATCTACTAATTCCCGGCTTAACGAAGCAAATATTACCAAAACCTACCTAAAGTGCGTGAATCTCACCAACGCCTGGCTATACGAAGCGGACCTTACCAATGCGCAAAGACTGATACAGGAGCAGGTGAACCACGCCCAGGGGAACGCGGCGGCGAAATTGCCGTCAGAGATCGGATCCGCGTCGATGCGTCATTCGTCTTCGACCGCGTCGTCCCAGCCGTAGGAAGCCATCGCCAGGTCCAGCCTGTCGGGCATATCGGTTATCGCGCCCCGGCGACTGGCATGCACAGCAACCGCCCTACGATGCCCCCACCGTTAACGGCTCTGGGGGGATCGTGGGGAATCAGGGCTTACCGCCGTGGCAGCCGTCGGGCCGTCGCAACCAGCACCGACCGCAGCCGCGACCGCCACAAAGGCAGGCGTCCGCCTGGATCCGTCGCAACCCCTGGAAGTCCGCCGTCGGCGGCGTGATCGGCGTCTTCTTCCTTCTGGCCGCGATCGGTGCCGTACTGCCGGCACCGAAAACGACACCAACCGCCAGCGGCGTCACCGTGACTGCCTCGCCGAGTGCTTCACTGGTGGCGCCGGCGAGTCCGACGCTGGCACCGATTCGAACCGCTACAGCGCCGGTCGTTCCACCCAAGTCGGCGCCCACCCCGGCCGCGACGCAGCATCACACCACCGCGGTGCAGTCGCAGCTGGCGCAGGCGCAGCACGCCCAACAGCCCGCGCCCAGCCACTCGCCAGTACCGCCGCCAGCGCCGGCCAGTGCTCCACGGGCCCAGTCCGGTCCGAATGTCGTACACCCCGGCGCCTTCTGCGCCCCGGAAGGCGCTACCGGGGTCACCGACCGAGGTACGCCCATGGTCTGCGGAACCACTGCCGCCAGCCCTGACCGCGCCCGCTGGCACGCGGTCTGATCATGGCAGTATGCACCGCCGTTGTTGGCGGCGATGCCACAGCTGATGCTCAGGAAAGATCCAGCTACTCGGGCGCCGGCTGAGCAGGTACGCGCTGGATTGGCAAAAGGCTGTGGCACGGCTCGCCAGCCGTGGATACCGCAGTCTGGCCGGACGTCCTGCCGCACATCTCCGTACCGGGCGCTTGGCACCGGCCGGGTGTCGTCCTTGGCGCGGTGGGAAAATCGCTCTCATGAGCGAAGCGGGCGTGCGGGTCGATGCACGGAGCGCACATGTTCGGCGTGTTGACAAGACTCCAGCTGCGATCCGGGCTGCCCTGCCGGCTGACCTACAGCCGGCGTTCGACACCGACTTCCGCACGGCACTGGCCACCGTGGCGGACACCTTGGACATGGCACCGCTCGACCGGGTGCTGCGAGTCTGGTGGACCGAAGCCCTGCTGTGCCTCAACCCCGAAGTGCAGACCGAGATTGATGACACCCGCCGGCGCATCGCGGCCGGCGACCCCACCGTGTTCGGGGCGACCACGACCTACCCGTACGCCCGCCAGCGGTCGTGTAGCGCGTTGCCTCTACCGCTTTGCTGTCATTGATGCGCCAGCCGCGAGACACGTGGTTCGCATCCATCGACGAGACCCCACAATCAAGATTTTCAGGGGTCTCGTAGGCTGCCCCCACTGCATACTGAAAGGGGGATTCATGGGGGATCAGGGCGTATCGCCGTGGCAGCCGCCGGGCGGTGGAAACCGGCACCGCCCACCCCCGCGGTCCGCACGACCGTCCCGAGACCGGGCAGCCGTTTGGATCCGTCGCAATCCCAGGAAGGCTGTCATCGCAGGCGCGGTAGGTGTCTTCCTGTCCCTGGCTGCGATCGGGGCCGTACTGCCGGCGCCGATGACGACCCAGACCGCCAGCGGCAGCACTATGACAGCCTCGCCGAGCGCCTTACCGGCCATCTCGGCACTGCCGCCGGTGCCCGTGTCAACGACACCGATATCGGCGCCGATCCAAACCAGTGCAGCCCCGACGATGCCTGTACCAACCACGCCGCCATCCGTACCAGCGCCGCCGCCGGCATCCCCGGCGGAGCATCTTCCCGGGTTTGGTGCCACGCAGGCCGACTGGAACGCCTACCACACGATGGACACCCACGGCAACACCCCGGTCAACTGTTGCTACAACCCGGATCGGACGCTCGGGCTGGGAGACGACGGCCTGCCTTTCGATACCTACTACGCTGTGAACTACATAGACGACTGGGTGAGCTTCTACGACATGCGTTTGCCGTTTGTGCCGATCAGCGTGGCGAATACCCGGGTGCTCGCCGAGCTGCCCAGCGACGCTCGGGTGCTGTGGACCCGAACCCACGACACCTGCCAGCAGTCGGAGTTCATCAGCCCCACCCTGGCCCGTCTCCATGTAGGCAGCGGGCAGGTCCTCGTCAGCTTCAGTAGCGACGAGAGCAACGGCGGCGAGGCGTTCTACGACCCGAAGCGCGTGGACACGGCGATCTTCATGCTCGGCTCATCTTCGGATCCGAACGACGAGCCGGGATGCTGACGGCGCTGTCGCGCCCCGACCGGAACCCGCCCATCCTTCATCTATGGCGGCGAGAGCGAATCGGCGCTGCGCGGGCGGATGACGGGCGGATGTGGTGTCACCGCTTGAACACATCCCTGTTTACGCTGGTCAACGCCATGATCTGCGGGGGCGGCAAGCCCGCTTGAAAACCGCTAGGGGTGGCAACGCTCCTCGTGGGTTCGAATCCCACGCCCTCCGCTCTAACCAGCAAGAACCGCTGGTAGACGGCATGATCCGGTTCGTATTAGTGATCAAATACACTCGGTATGAGTTCCCGGCCGTTCCCGACCACTCGCGAGTGTCCATGGACATGGCGTGGACACGATCACGACGGGTCCGTCGAGTTGTCCAGCCGCAACGCGGTGGCGATCCGGAGCCGCGCGGCCTCATCCGGACCGACGATGCACGTGGCAAGTGGGGAGGCGAACTCCGCCGGGGTCAGCGCCAGCCGCCGGGCATCCCGCCACACCTCTCCGTACCGGGCGCCCGGTACTGGCCCGCCTCCTCCCTCGTCAGAAGAGGCGCGGAGTAGGGCCGGCGCGTGCATCAACACCCACCACCGAAAGGATCACCCATGTTCCGAGAACCGCACCCGCAAGCCCGACCTCACTGGCTTCGAGCCCGACGCCGTCACCTGGACGACGTCCAGCTTCTCCAACGGCGCCGGGGGCATGTGCGTCGAAGCAGCAGCGCACGACGGCGGGGTTGTCGTCCGCGACTCCAAGAGCCCGGACGGGCCTGTGCTGTCGTTCTCCCGCGCCGAGTGGGCCGCGTTCGTCGACGGCGTCGAACACGGCGAAATGCGCTTCTGAGCCGATCCGCATCATCTCGGGCACTCACCGCGTTCTCTCCACTGCGGTGGGTGCCAGGCGCTGTAACTGGACGAGCACCGGTTTACCCTAGGTCCGCAACCTAACGAACACGGAAGGTGCGTGCAATGGCGTGGAACAAGCGGGGCAGCACCGGCGGCGGCGCGAGCACCGGCCGAGACGGCGTCAAACGTGGCGGTAAGGATGCCACCGCAAAGACGAACGTCAGCGAAGTTGAATTCGCCGACTGCCCGACGTGCAACGGCACCGGAAAGGTCATCTTCGACAGGGTTGAGACGGACGAAGAAGGCAACTTCAGCGGCACACAGGAACGGAAGTGCAGCGCCTGCGCCGGCGGCGGGAAGGTCAAGAAGAAGTAATGGCGGACGACCCGACGCCCGGCGAGACGCCGGTCGTCCCAATGCTGGCTCTGGTGGCCTGCAACAAGTGCCGTCGCCGTCGCGGCGCCCAGTTGCACGCCACGGGCAGCGTGGAGCCGATCCCCGAGACGGGGACCTGCCCACACGGCAAGCCACTGCGGACGATATGGGCGGCGGGTTATGGGCCGGGCTCGGAGCCGCCGGCCGGGTCGGGATGGGACACCCGGCCGCCGGTGTAGGGGTCGCCGTGAGGCCTGCTCGTCACCGCA
>NZ_CAUVXO010000296.1:0-6178 GCF_963555865.1 Protofrankia sp. Cr1 | reverse complement strand
GCGTCGCAGGAGGTGCAGCAGCACCTGGTTGATCTGTATCTCGTCGCCGGCCTCGAGATGGAAGTCGCTACCCGTGGGGTCGATCGGCGTGATCTCAACGGGCCGTAGCAGTACCGGCGCGTTCGGCCGGGGGATGACCGGTGAGGAGCCACCGGGCGGCGTCCACGACAGGGCTCCGTAGATCAGGAAAGCAGGTCGGATGCCCTGTTCTTCTTCGACAACCCGGGCCTTTCTGCGGATGTTCTTGGCGGCTGCCAGGGCGCGGAGGTTGGCGTCCGGATCGGGGAAAAGGTCGGATAGCCGGACCTGCCTGCCGTCAAGCAGCAGTCCCAGAACGTTGGGGGCGCTGTCGACCAGATCGAGGGTGGTGGTCCTGGTGTGGCGGAAGTTGAGGAGGGTGTTGCGCCCGGAGATGTCGATGAGATCTTCCGCCCAGGTGGAGGCGGCAGCCTCGACGACCCGGCGACGATTCTGCGTGGACAAGGCGTACTCCTGGATGTCCCAACCTCGGTCAGGTGACCGATGGTGCCGGCTTTTCGGACGAACCGACCATCATCGGGGATACGGCCACCAGTGTCCACCATGCGAGGTAGGGGCATCGTGCAGGGTCAGCGGCTGTCCACATTCGTCAGTGATGGCGGCCGGGACGAGCTGCCGGATCGACACAGGTGGGCGGTCAAGCGGTCAATATGCCGCGTCGGGGGATTGCCCCGGGTAGATCCGCGCGCCATCAGCGTTCGCCGCGCAGCTCGGCGAGCCACTCCTCGGACGTGCGGCCGGTCGGATTAGTTGCGGGCTCGGGCAGATGCGCCAGTCGGAAGACCGGTGGCGTCATGCCCGCCGGCGTGCAGCAGCCTGGACAGCTCCTGTACGAAGAAGGGGTTGCTGCCGGTCCGGGCGTGCATCGTCGGCGTTTTCCTCGCCACAGTGTTCGCGATCCCGTTCGCCGACCGGGGGGGCCGCCGGAACCGTTGCGAAGGCCGAACGAACGGATCATTTCGCCCACGGCTCGTCGGCCCGGTGCAGGTCGTCGATGACGAGGCCGCCCGCTTCACCGGCCAGATGAACGCCGTTGACGCCGGGGGAACCGGCGCCCTCAACGGCGCGGGGGTGCGAGGGGGAGATCTGCCAGGGGTAGTCGGGTCACGGTCTCCCACCGGTATGTACGACCTTCGCGGCGCAGCTCGACCAGGGCGACGGCTTTGATCAGAACGCCGGCTCGGGGTAGCTCCCGAAGCGCCTCGACTGCCTGGATGATCGGGCGCGCGTCGGTCGGGCTGTTGCAGTACGCGATGCCGACGTGTGGCCGGAAGCCGTGTGGCTTGGCGATGGCCGCGGCTGGTCCGAGCGTGGCGGCGGTGGCGTTGATGATCCGATTGCGCAGGTCGATGACGGGTTCCCACGGCACGACGCTGAACCGGACCGCGCCGGAGGACCCGGCGAGCGGTCCCACGGTCAGGGCGAAAGTTTGGACGTCGGAGAGCTGCTGTCGCGTCTCGTTGACGGCCTTCTCGACTTCGATGGTCGTGGTCTCGTCGGCGAAGGCAAGTCGCTGAAGGGTGAGGTGCAGCCCGTCGGCCGGAACCGGGTCGAGGACAGGTAGGTGTAGCCGGGCCTGGCATCTGGCGGCAAGGTCGCAGAGCTCGTCCGCGTCCTCGAAGGTCAGCATCCAGTGATACGACCGGCGTCCGGGTGTCCAGCCTGGGCGGTCCCAGTGGTTGGTGAGAGTGTCGAGCGCGGCGAAGCGGTGCCAGTCCTCAGCGACAGGATCCGCCGTGGGTGCGACGGTCACCGGCTTCCGCCCGGTGGGAGAGCGAGCGCGCGGGATGCCTCGGCGAGTTCAGTCACCGGGCCGATCTGCCGCCAGGGCTGCGTCTGGGTGACGAGTTCGCGGCTGCGACGGCGGATGGACTCGATCGGGTTGCCGGCAGCGGTAGTCAGAGCCTCGATGCCCAAGGTTGCGGCCTGCTCCGGGTCGGGGGATTCGGAGAGCAGTAAGGCTGTCGCCAGGTCCAGCCGGACGAGACAGCGGCTCCACATCGACGGGGACTGGTCGGCGACCTGGGCCGCCATGTCGGCATACTCCCGCACTCGGCCCGGCTCGCCCAGCGAGACGTACGCGGTTGCGGCGTTTGCGGTGATGCGGGCCACGCTATAGGGCTCGAAGGAGATGCAGGGCGACATGCCACCGGGTACCGGGTGGCGCTCGGCCAGCTCGAACGCCTCGCCCACTGCCTTGCCGACACCGTCTCGGTCGCCGAGTCGGCCCAGCGCGCGGGCTTCTCCGTTTACTGCAAGCCGGATCGACTGCCCCGATCCGGCGGCGAGCCGGCGACCTTCGCAGGCGAACTCCAAAGCGGCCTGGTAATTGCCGGCGTAGTACTCGCACAGACTCTGGGTACCGCGAACCCACGCGGCGAGGTCGCGCTGTCCGAGAAGATCGACGATCTGAAGTGCTTCCAGGCAGTAGGCGCGTGCGAGCCCGAACCTGCCGGTGTTGACCGCCATGTATCCGAGCATCCCGGACAGGCGACCGGCGATCTCGTACAGTCGATCACGCTGTCGGGGCGGCTGGCGCCCGTCAAGTAGACTCTGCACGCGGCGGCGCTGCTTCAGCACCCGCGGTGCCAGAGCGTCCGGTCCAGCAATCTCGTACTCGTCGGCGATTACAGAGATCAGCACGTCGAAGTGCGCGAGGACGGCCGGACTGACGTTGGACGTGCCGAGAGCGTCGATCCGTTGCCCGATCTCCTCGACTGAGTCCGGATCTTCGCGTAATACGTCGGGTTCGGTAGTCGATCGTTGCAGCGGTACGGCCTGGCGGCCGGCTTCCGTTCGCGGCGCGAGCCCGAACCGCATGCGAGCACGGTCTGGCAGGTCGAGGCCATCGGCGACGCGTTCGAACACATCGAACTCCGTAGCGACCCGCTTGCCGTTGAGGTACTTGCTGATCTCGGACTGCGCCATGCCTACGCGCATACCTATGCCGGCCTGGCTCGCCCCGGCGTACTGGTGCACCAGCCGGAACACCGCGCAGACATTCCGTTTCGTCAGTGCCTCGACGACCTGGGGGCGATCCCAGAAGGCTGTTGGGATGACGAACGTGGACGGATCATGACGCACGTTGACTCACCTCGTCCGGATGTCGCTCTTCGTAGCCGATCGTAGCCTTCATATGTCAACGCGGAGGACTCCTTCGAGACTTCGCGGTCGCGCGTGGACGACGCACCCGGCGAGCACGGCCGTCCATGGCCGGGAGCAGGCTGCGCCACGGACCGGCCCGTATGGTCGGCGTCTGGTCGAGGTCGGCATCTTGGTTTTTGTGTGGTGCCCCGTGGTGTTCGCGTGATGGGGCGGACCGCTGTGTTCTTTATGTTTTGTTTTTAGATCACGTCCTGAGAGGCGTGCACCCCGGTGGTACGGCAGTCCGCCGACGATGGTCTGGGGTGGTGGATCGGAAATCCAGGGCGTGTCGCCATGGCTCGGCGCACTGGATTTCCAAGGATGCCGCCATGGCGTCGCGCACTGTCGTCAGGGATCGGAACTGGCTGAGGATTAATCCGTTGGCACGGCTTTCCGGCGGCTTTCATCCGAGGGCCATGCATCCGCCGGTCGGGGCCGTGCCGGCAAGACGTCGGTGCCGGCCGGGCTGACTCGGTCCCCGTTCGGCACCGACCTGACGTCGGCCATGAAGCGCTGCGTTCCTGCGGCGCATTCAGGATGATCCGAAAGGACGATACGTGATGCCCGCCAGAAAATCCGACTCCGAGGTGTTCACCGTCGAGATGGCCGAACCCTTCACCTCGAACTGGGAGCGCATCCCGGGAATCTCGGTGGATGGTCCGAGAGTGACGATCGACCCGGACCGTTATTTCTTCCGGCGCAGCGAGGCGCCGGTGTGGATGCTGGTCGACTGGGACCTCGTGGTCGAGCGGCTGCTGTCAGCCGAGGAGACCGAGGAAGCGACGGTCGAGCAGAAGACATTGGAGTTCGTGCGTGCTTTCGGGCAGCGCACGCAGGACCCGGCAGCGGTGTTGCGGACGGCGGACCGCGTCTACCGCCACCTGTTCTCGGGTGACCGGCTCGACGATCCGGACTTGTCCGGGGTCAGCGCGCAGGACGTCCGGATTCTGCGGGAGTCGGCGACCTTCGCCGCGCTCAACCGGGTGGCGATGACCGGGGAGATCACCGACATCGGCCCGGCGTGGTTCTTCCCGGCCACGGCGCGGGTTGTATACGACCTCGATGCGGACGGCGCCGAGCGGGTCGACGACCTCTACCACGGCGGATTCTTCAACGAGTATCGCCGGGTGGAGGCCGTGAAGGCCCATGCTGCCCTCGGGGGCAGGCTCGTGCACGGCTGCCAGTCGTCGGCGAACATGTCCGGAGGCGCGGTCGTCCCGTTCGGGGTCGACCTCGACCGCTTCCGGGCCGAGCTGTCGACGTTCAAACAGACCTGGACCTCCTCCATCCTCAATCTGGTCACGGCCCGGCCGGTGTCGGTCTGACCTGGTGTTCGTGCAGACCGGCGATGGTGGCGGTCCCCTCCACCGTCGTCGGTCTGCACCCCAAGTGCTGCGCCTGAAAGGACAGATGACGAATGAACGACGCGGCGGTCCTGCTCGACGAACTGACCGCGCAGATGGGGCTTGGCGGCCCGGCCGCCCGATCGGTGGTGCGGGTGTGGGCACTGTCCGGGGTCGAGCGGGTGAGACTGGCAGATGGCAGAAATGTGATCTTCAAGTATGCGAGGGAGCCGTTCACCGGTGAAGCGGCCGTCCTGCGTTACGTGGCCGTGCAGGGTGTTCCGGTGCCCCGTGTCGTGGCCAGTATTGTTCACGAGGGAGTACTCGGGATGTTGTTGGAGGATCTCGGGGAATCGGTCCGGGTCGCCGCTGCGGCCGACGGAGCGAAGGCGGCAGTCGCCGTCCACGATGCCGAGATCCCGGATTTTCTGCGGGTCCTGGACCGGGCAGGGCTGATCGAACTGCCGCGTCAGGCGTTGAAGAGCCTGGTCGAGCTATGGTCGCGGGGCCGGTGGATGACGGCTGTCGACCTCGATGGTGTCCTGGCTGCGATCGAGGAGCAGGCGGACCGGCTGTCCGCAGGCACGGACCTACCGCCGTTCGGGCTCTGTCACAGCGAGTTCCACCCGACCAGCCTGCATGTCGGGGCGGCGAACTGGCGGCTGCTGGATTGGGCGCGGGCGTTCGTCGGCCCGGGGCTACTCGACCTCGCGTCCTGGCAGGGCACCACCGGACTTGTGGACCCGGCAGCGTTGCGACGCTTGATCTGGGCGTACATCCGGACAGGAGGGCACGGGGAGGCGTCCCGGCCACGCGCGGGATTACAACCGGAGATGTGGGCGCTGGGCTGGCACCGGCTGTGGGCTGTTGCCTGGTACCTCGAACAGGCCACTACATGGATCAACGACCCGACGCAGGACACCTTTGTCGAACAGGTCGTCCGTCGCCACCTGGGAGAAGCCGTTACGTGTCTGAACATCTCGATCCCGTCGCGGTGAACACGGCGGTGTGGGAACAACACGCCCGCGCGCGCATCGTGGCCGGCGACCTCGACCGGCGGCCTGCCGTCCACCAGTTCCGCTGGACCCGTACCAGCATTGATGATCCCGGTCCCGAGCTGCTGGGCGATGTCCGCGGTAAACACGTCGTCGAACTCGGGTGCGGTACCGGCGACAACCTCGCCTACCTCGTTGATCATCGTGGCGCCTTGGGCGTCGGGATCGACCCGGCACCCTCCCAGCTCCGCCGCGCTCGTGCCCGCTGGCCCTCCCCGGTCTTCCATTGCACCGACGCCGCCCCTTACCTCGCCACCTGCGAACCTATTGACGTCTGCTACTCCGTCTTCGGTGCCATCGGATTCTGCCCGCCCGCACCACTGCTAAAGCTTATATACAACCGACTTGTTCCCGGTGGGCTCCTTGCCTTCTCGATCCGATCAGGTGGACTGGCAAAGACGCGCAAGCCGACGTGTCGACTGGATTTTCTTGAAGGCATGCAAGGTCCAGTCGTTCGTTACGATTGCGGTAGCGACGAGTGGACAGACATATTTGATCGCATGGGCTTCTGTGTCGCCGTTGCGATCGTTGCCGACGAAGCCAGCGGGCCGACAACGCTGATTCTAGCGGCGCACCTCGGCGCTTCTACCGAGACAG
>NZ_CAUVXO010000295.1:0-6187 GCF_963555865.1 Protofrankia sp. Cr1 | reverse complement strand
ACTCCCACGCTGCCGGTTCGGCGAACGTCCCGTACTCGCGCAGCGCTTCGACCACCCGCCCGAGCTGGGTGGTGGTGGCCACGTAGGCGCAGACGACCCCGCCGGGCACCAGCGCGGTGCTCACCGCGTCCAGCACGTCCCACGGGGCCAGCATGTCCAGCACCACCCGGTCCATGTCCCGTTCGGCCGCCTCGGCCAGGTCGCCCACCCGCAGTGTGTGGGCGGGATGCGGCCCGCCGAAGAAGGTCTCGATGTTCTTCTGGGCGATCGCGGCGAAATCGGGCCGCCGTTCGTAGGAGACGAGGTGTCCGGTGTCGCCGACAGCCCGCAGCAACGAGCATGACAGTGCTCCCGAACCCACGCCGGCCTCCAGCACCCGCGCGCCGGGAAAGAGGTCGGCATAGGCCACGATCTGCGCGGCGTCCTTGGGATAGACCACGGCCGCGCCGCGTGGCATCGACAGGACGAAGTCGCTCAGCAACGGGCGCAGCGCCAGATACGGCGTTCCACCCGTGCTTGTCACGACCACGCCCTCCTCGCGGCCGATCAGGTCGTCGTGCCCGATCGCACCGGCGTGGGTGTGGAACTGGCGGCCCGGCTCCAGCAGGACGGTGTGGCGTCGCCCCTTGGGGTCGGTCAGCTGGACACGATCGCCCTTGGTGAATTCGCCGCGACGGTGTGCCGCGCCGGTCGGCGGCCGGTTCACTTTCCGGCCGCCGATCTGGCTGCGCTCGCCGGGTCGATGCGGGCGACCAGGTCGACCATGGCGAGGACGCCGACGGGGCGTCCGTCCTGCGTCACCAGGTACTCGGACGCGGGTGTGCTGCGCACGGCTGCCAACAGATCTTCGCCTTCCAGTTCAGCGGCCAGCACCATGCCGGGTTCGAGCGTACGGCTGACCTCATCCACGGTCATCCACGGCCGGCGGTGTTCGGGTAGGGCGTCCACGGCCGAGCCGTTCATGACCTTCACGGGTGTCCCGGCGGAGTCGACGACGGCCACCGCGCTGGCCCCGAGCTCGCGCGCCTGCGCCAGCGCCGCCGCGAGCGGCACGGCAGCCTCCACCGGTAGCGTGCGGCGCGCGAGCCGACCGGCGGACACCCCTGGCAGGCGCATCCGGAGCTGTGCCTGGCGCAACAGTTGATATGCCCCGATACCGATGAACGCGCTGATGCCGAGCAGGTAGACACCGCCGAAGTCACTGCCAGGAGCGACCAGGCTCCACAGCGCCAGCAGGCCGGCGACCACGAAACCGCCGTAGGCGCCGACCTGGATGCCCCGGAGCTTGTTCTTGGTGACGCCCCAGACCGCGGCCACGACCAGCCGGCCTCCGTCCAGGGGCAGCCCGGGCGCGAGATTCAACACGCAGAACGCAACGTTGGTCACGGTGAGGTCGAGGATCACGACACCGGGCTGCGTGCCGCTGTCCACCACCGTCAGCACGGCGAAGCCCACGGCCGCGAGCAGACCGTTCATGGCCGGGCCCGCGCCTGCCACCAGGAATTCGCGCACGGGTGTCTGCGGTTCGGGTGAGATCTCGGTGAACCCGGCGAATCCGTGCACGGTCACCGCCCGTACCCCGAGGCCGAACCCGAGCGCGACGAGGCAATGGCCAAGCTCGTGGACGACCAGGGATGCGACGAATCCGGCCGCGGTGATGGCGGCCAACAGGTACAGGCGATCGTCGGCGACATCGGGCAGGCGGTCGCGATTGGGGCCGATCAACAGCCAGCAGATGATGACGGCGAACACGAGCGCCAGCGGAGACAGGTATACCGGCACGCCGCGGACCCGCCCGATCAGCAAGCCGGGCGCGCGACGAGGCTGCTCACCGCCGCTGCCCGCAACGGGAGGGCGCTCACGGTGGACCTGGTCAGGCTGATCGGCCATGTCTGCGATGCTACGGCTTCCCCCGGATAGCGGCTCCGGCGATCGCGCTCGATCGGGTTGGCGTCGGGTGGGGGCTCCGCCGCGATCCGGGGACGCCGAGCTCCAAGGCTGTGGCCGGATTGTCGGAGCGGCCGCCTATGGTCCCAAGCCATGGAGCCATCCGTGGTAGGTGCCGACACATCCGCTGGGCAGGCCGCGTCCGCTGGGCAGGCTCCGTCTCCGGCGGGCGAGATTCGCATCGTCGGCTCGCTTTCGCCGTCGCGGGCGGGCGACTTCATGAGCTGTCCGCTGCGCTACCGGTTCCGGGTGGTGGACCGGCTGCCCGAACCGCCGAGTTCAGCCATGGTGCGCGGAACGGTCGTCCACTCGGTGCTGGAACGGCTGTTCGACCATCCGCCTCCCGAGCGCACGCCGGCCGCGGCCGAAGCGCTGCTGGAGCCGGCCTGGCGCGATCTGCTCGCCCGGGAACCGGAACTCAGCGGGTTGTTCGCGGACGACACCGAGCGGGCGGCATGGATGGATTCGGCCCGGGTGCTGCTCGCCGGGTACTTCAGCCTGGAGGATCCGGCGCGTCTCGCACCGGCCGCCCGGGAGCTCTACGTCGAGCACGTGCTCGCATCCGGGGTACGCCTTCGCGGGTACATCGACCGTCTCGACGAGGCGAGGACCCCTGACGGCGTGGCGCTGCGGGTCGTCGACTACAAGACCGGGCGGGCTCCGGGACCGGCGTTCGAAGGCTCGGCGCTGTTCCAGATGAAGTTCTACGCCTACCTGGTCTGGCGGATCCGCGGCGTGGTCCCTCGTGAACTGCGGCTCTACTACCTCGGGGATCGCAGCTGGCTACGGGTCGTACCCGATGAGGCGGATCTGCGGGCGACCGAACGGAAGATCGACGCGCTGTGGTCCGCGATCAACCGGGCCCGTCGCACGGGTGACTGGCGGGCGACCCCGAGCAAGCTGTGCGACTGGTGTGACCACAAGGCACGGTGCCCCGCATTCGGTGGCACGCCGCCGCCGCTGCCCGCACCCGATGGCACGGCCGGCGTGGGGGCTGATGAGCCCGCGCCGCCGGTATGTGAGGCAGCTGGATGACAGCCGGGTGACAACGGTGCGTCGGTGTGGGTTGACTCGGTTTAACGCAGGTTGCGTTGGAAGAATCTTCTGACAGGTGCGGTGTATTCGGATCGACCTCTGATCGAGCACCGTTGGAGCGGTCAACGGGACGGGCGGTCGCGGGTGGGACAGTACCGGGGACGACAGGATGACCGTGCCTTTCGAAAGGAGCTTTTTCCATGAGCCGAGCGGGCCGGAGCTCCGGCGCTGATCCCTCCGCCGGGCCGGTGGGGTCCTCGGATCCGACTCACGCCACGGGCGGTACGGGGTCGGACGTGATTGCCGCGGCGCGGGCCGCCGGCTTGGTCAAGATTTATGGATCCGGACAGACCGCGGTGACCGCACTGCGCGATATCGACGTTTCCTTCCCCCGCGGGCGGTTTACCGCGATCATGGGGCCGTCCGGGTCGGGCAAGTCGACGTTGATGCATTGCCTGGCCGGTCTTGACACCGTGACCCGGGGCCAGGTCTTCATCGGCGCCGTGGACCTGTCGCGGTTGTCGGACAAGGCGCTCACCCAGCTTCGCCGTGACCGCATCGGCTTCGTGTTCCAGCAGTTCAACCTGTTGCCGACGCTGACCGCAGCCGAGAACATCACGCTTCCCCTCGACATCGCCGGCCGCAAGCCCGACCACGAGTGGATGGCGCAGGTGGTCGACGCCGTCGGGCTCGCACCGCGCCTGAGCCACCGCCCGTCGGAGCTTTCCGGCGGTCAGCAGCAGCGGGTCGCGTGTGCCCGCGCCCTGGTGACCCGGCCGGACATCGTCTTCGCAGACGAGCCCACCGGCAACCTGGACTCCAGGTCCGGAGCCGAGGTGCTGTCGTTTCTCCAACGCTCTGTTCGCGAGCTCGGTCAGACCGTCGTGATGGTCACCCACGATCCCAGCTCGGCGTCCTTCTCCGATGAGGTCGTCTTCCTCGTCGACGGAAGGATCGTCGACTCGATGCCGAACCCGACCGCCGAACGCGTCCTCGACCGGATGAAGCACCTCGATCAGCTCCAGCAGGAGGCCGACGCCGAGGACGGCGACCGTTCGGACTGGGGTGGCCGGCAACCCTGGCAGGACGAGGGCGTAGGTCTCGACGAAGCCGTCGACGAAGCCGCCGACGTGGCCGTCGACGAAGCCGCCGGCTACGGATCGTCGGGCAGGGCCTGACCGATGCTGCGCACCACCCTGAAGAATCTGCTGGCCCGCAAGCTCCGGCTGCTGCTCTCCGCTCTCGCGGTCGTGGCCGGGGTCAGTTTCGTCACCGGCACGCTGGTACTCACCGATACCCTCAACCAGACGTTCGACACGCTGTTCGCCAACGCCACTAAGAACGTCAGCGTGGCGGTTCGTACGATCAACGCAGTGGACGACAGTTCTGCTGGGAACAGCCCGAGCCGGCCTCTTCCCAGCTCCCTGCTGGATGTGGTCAAGGGCGTGCCCGGGGTACGGGCGGCCGTCGGCGATGTAGACGGAACAGCGGTGTTCGTCAACCCCCGCACCGGCAAGGTGCCCGACACCGGCGGTGCGCCCGGGATCGGCACCAACTGGGACGGTGGCACTGCGGTGTCCGCGGTCGAGATCGCCGCGGGTCGTGCACCGCACGGCCAGGAATTCGTGATCGACAAGAGCAGTGCGGACAAGGCGGATCTGCTGATCGGCGATCGGGTGACCGTGCTGACCAAGGGCGCACCCGCTGTCTACACCCTGGTCGGGACGTTCCGGCTGGCCGGACAGGACAGCGTCGGGGGCGCTACCGTGATCGCTTTCGACACGGCCACCGCGCAGCGCGTCCTGCTCGCCCCGGACGAGTTCACCTCGATCAGAATCGCCGCCGTCGACGGACTGTCCCAGACCGACCTTCGCGACCGGATCTCCGGGGTGCTACCCGCAGGCGTCGAGGCGATCACGGGCAAACAGCTGGCCGACGAGAACGCGAACGCGATCCAGAAGGCTATCGGCGGTTTCTCCACATTCCTGCTGATATTCGCCGGCATCTCGGTCTTCGTGGGTGCATTCATCATTTTCAACACCTTCACGATGCTGGTGGCCCAGCGGGTCCGGGAGCTCGCGTTGCTGCGGGCGCTGGGCGCCAGCCGGCGCCAGGTCCAGCTCGCGGTCCAGCTTGAGGCGGGCGTCGTCGGGTTTGTCGGCGCGACAGTCGGGCTGGTGTTCGGCGCGGGTCTGGCCGTCCTGTTGCGACTCGCGGTGGCGGCGTTCGGGGTGTCGCTACCCGGCGGGGGGTTGGTGTTCCGACCCCGAACGATCATTGTCGCCTACGCTGTCGGCGTTGTCGTCACGGCGGTCGCCGCCTTCATCCCCGCGCGCAAAGCCGCGTCGGTCCCACCGGTGGCGGCGATGCGCGAATCCTTCGTCCTACCCGCGCGTTCCCTGCGCTCCCGTGGTATCGCCGGTGGCGCCCTGGCGGGTATCGGCGCGTTGCTCCTCGTCTATGGGCTGACCGCCGTCACCGGGAAGTCCGGGGCAGCGGTGGTCGGCATCGGTGCCGGACTGTGCTTCCTCGGCATCGCGACTCTCTCGCCGCTGCTCGCGCGGCCCATCACCAGGTTCATCGGCAGTCCGCTGCCGGTTCTGTTCGGCGCCACCGGCCGCCTCGGACGCGAGAACGCCATGCGTAATCCACGCCGGAGCGCCTCGACGGCATCCGCGTTGATGATCGGCCTGGCGCTGGTCAGTGCGTTCGCGGTGCTCGGTGCGTCCATCAAGGATTCCGTCAAGGAGACCGTCAGCAACAGTCTGGGTGCGGACTTCTACCTGGCCGGGTCCGGTTTCGGTCAGGGGTTCAGCCCCGACATCGCCCAGTCTCTGCGGGGTAAACCAGGCATCGAGCTCGTCACAGGCCTGCGGTCGGACGTGGCCCAGATCAAGGGGAAGAAGGGGACCATCCTGGCGGGTGACCCGGTTGCCCTGCCGCAGCTGCTCGCGTTGCGACAGGTCAACGGGGATATCGCCAAGCTCGGCAACGGAACGATCATTATGGACAGCGACACGGTGACGGCTGACGGGCTCGTCGTGGGTCAGCAGGTTCCGGTGGTTTTCCCGGATGGCCCGACCACCCTCACCCTCGCCGGGACGTACAAGAAAAGCCAGGTCGCTGGCAAGTACCTCGTCGCCCTGAGTGAGTTCAGTCGGCATTACAACTCCGATCTCGACATCTTCGTCATGGTCAGGATCGC
>NZ_CAUVXO010000294.1:1077-6598 GCF_963555865.1 Protofrankia sp. Cr1 | reverse complement strand
GGGGTGAACGACGCCCGCAAGCTCGCCATCAGGGTCGTCGCGGTGTCCGCCTGTGCCGATGACGACCGGGCGATCAGGACATAGACCGCGTCCCCGGCCGACAGTGCCCGCATCACGTAGGTGACTCGTTGCCCCTCGCGCAGGTAGGAGCCGACCAGCTCCTGGCTCGGTGCGGCGGTCGTGTCCGTGACCTGTCCGGACCTCTCCTGGGTGAACCCAGGCTGAGTGGCGAACTCGGAGTCCTGGACGGCCTTGAGCGCCGCCCGCTGATCCGTAGCCGCGACACGCGCGACTCCGATCATCCGAGGCCCGCCCGTCGCCGTGTTCCAGATCCCGATGCTGTTCCCGCCGGAGCCTCGATGAAAAAGACGGCGGTGTTGTCTCTGCGTTGATTCCACCCCGGCGGATGAGAGAACTTCGCCCGCTGCTTCGCGTCGGTGACGGCGACCCAGTCAGCCGGTACCGTCGCGGGGGCCGTTGTGGTGCCCGGGCCAGCGGCGGGGCTTGCTGATGCCGACGGCCCCGCCGCGGCGGCCGTGCCGCTCGGCGCGGTGGCCGGCCGGGCCGCGGTGGCGGCCTTACCGGGATTGATCTTCTGCCAGACGAACCCGGCGCCACCCCCGACGGCGAAGGCGACCGCGAGAATCACCACCGCGTACAGCAGGCGCCGCAGCAGTGGCGTGCCTGCGACGGCGTTGCGGGGCTGTGCCCGGTGCGAACCGGTGTCCTCAATCGAGGATGGCGCGCTGCCATGGTCATCCCGACGTCGGCCACGCACGCGTTCGGACCGACCGCGGCCAGCCTGGTCGGGCGTGACCGAGCTCGCGGATCGCTCCGTCCTGACGGGCCGATCCGCTCGATCCGCTCGATCCGCGCCCGGACGTCGGGCGCCGGTGCCGGCAGCGTCGGCGCGTGCTCGGGTGGTACGCGGCGGGGCGACTCCCTTCGGCCGGTCGGTAGCCTCGGTAGCCTCGGTGGTCTCACGGGTCTCACGGGTCTCACGGGGGCGCCGTACACCGCCTGTACCGGCGGATCCGTCGTCCATCCCCGATTCCCGCACCGAGGCCCCCGCCGCAGCCCCCGCCGATCCCCTGGGTGGCGTCGAATCCGCGGGATGGCGTGGCATCGGCCCCGTTGACCCAGCGGATGGCTGTCCCCCGGCGCGGCCCTGGTAAGCCTGCTGCGCGGGGGGACGTCCGCCCACAGTCGTGGTATCCACATCGGGCGACGCGATCGGCGCGGCCCCGTTGCGCGGCATGTTCCCGCCACGGGCTTGCGGGTACCCCGGCCCGAAGTCCGCCGGCGGCTGTCCCGCGCCTGGGCCACCGGACCGGTAGCCCCCGGTGTCGGGTGGATAGGGCCGACCCTGGGGATGCCGGTCCCCGTGCTGGGGGTGGGACACCGCGGTCTGGTGCGGACCGGAAGTTGGCCCTGGCCCGCCAGGCCCGCCTGGCCGTGGCGGCGCGGAACGGTAGGCCGGCGCGCCGCCACGGGAACCGGGATCGACCGGTGGTGGCCCTGAGGGCGCGGCCTGTGGGGCGTATCGGGTGTTCTCACCGTAGACGTCGGTCGACGATCGACCGGCCGGCGGGTATCCGGGCGCGACCGGACCGTGACCACGGGGCGCCGCCTCGGCGCGGTAACCGGCGTCGTTGCCGGGGCCAGCCGTCCGATCATTGCGAGCGTATTCAGCCCGTGGCGCAGCGCCGTTGCCCGGGTGGGGACCAGGCGCGCGCGAGTCCGGCGCCGGATATCCGCCAGCCGGTGGGTAGGGATCCTGGGCCGGGGGCCTGTCCGGCCGCGGACGGGAACCGGCATCCCGATACGAACCAGGGTTCTGATATTGACCGGAATCCTGATATTGACCGGAGCCCTGGTACGGACCCTGGTACCGGTCCTGGTACGGCTCCTGGTTGCGGTGCGGGCCCGGGGGATAGCCGTCCCGACGGTCGGGAACCGCATGTGCCGGGGCCGCGCTTCCATCGGGGTATGCCGGCGATTCCGGCGTGCCGTCCACGGCCCCTGGTCGACGCGGATTCGCTGCATCAGACCGTCGCACGCCGTCCGCCACCGACTGACCTCCCATCGCGGTCCGCACCAACCAAACGTCCCCATCGGTGTATCACGGCGTTGCGCTCGCGTTGCGCGCGCCCAGTTGACAACCACCAGAGTAAGAGATCCCGGCCGCGAGGGTTCCAGCGCGTGTTGCGAAAGCCATCTGTCCAGCTCACAAGGCCCGGGCGCCGGTCCGCACGATTGAAGATCCGCCGACCACTTAGGATTTGGGGACTCGACAGACACGCTCAAGCAACAGCCCGCCGACGACGAGCACCGCAGCGGCTCCGATTCCCAGACCGGCGGTGATCGTATCCGTGCCAGCGGTGAGGAACTCGTCCGAGCGTGGCAGCACGTAACCGAATACCGACGCCCACGCCCCCGCCAGCGCCGCACCGGCGAGGCTGCTGGCCTTGGCCATGGCCGCCAGCCGGGCGACGGTCAGCGGCAGGATCGGCCTCGTCCCCGGCCGCCCCTGCAACCGACGCCGGGTGATCGACGCGGTCTGCGCCTCCACCAATCCGACGATCACCAGCGACAACGGTGCCGTGTGTGGGAACCGCGGCAGATTCTGATAATTGAAGATCATGAAAACGTAGGTGAGCGCACCGGCCACCACAGCCGCCGCCACCAGGTCACGCGCCCGGGTCGGCTTCACCGGCGCAGACTCCACGGCGTTCGGTGGACCCCAGAGGCATCCAGCCCGGCCACCAGATCGGCTACCCGACCATGACCGGGCAGCACCGCATCCGGATCGACGTCCAGCCATGGGACGCAGACGAACGCACGGGTATGGGCACGCGGATGTGGGATGAGGATCTCCGGATCGTCACTGACCAGCTCGCCGCAGGCGATGACGTCGACATCCAGGGAACGCGGCCCCCACTGTACCGTCCGCACCCGCGATGCAGCCTCCTCAGCCGACCGCACGGCCGCCAGCAGGGCACGCGCCGGCGCCGCGGGGACCAACACGACCGCGTTGAGATAATTGTCCTGGTCGGGTCCTCCGACGGGCGTGGTCTCGTACACCTCCGACATCGCCAGGGCGCGCAGCGCACGGACGGCGGCACGAAGCCGCGCAAGGCGGTCACCCAGGTTCGAGCCCAGCGCGAGAACCGCGGTCGGCGGCCCCGGCTGCGGTATCGGCCCGGTCACGCGGGCTGGTCCCGGGTCACGGTAACCGCGACGTCGGTGAACGGCAGTGGGATCGGCGCCGCGGGCTTGTGCACGGTCACCTGGACCCGGGCAACGCGGTGGTCGGCCAGACACGCGGTAGCCAGCCGGTGCGCAAGCGTCTCGATCAGATCCACCGGTTCGCCGGCCACGATCCCGGCCAGGGTCCGGGCCAGCGTCCCGTAGTCGACGGTGGCGGTGAGGTCGTCGGTCCTGGCCGCCGGCCGGGTATCCACCCACAGAACGGCGTCCACGATGAACTCCTGACCCAGCGCGCGTTCGGCCGGCAGGACGCCATGGCAGCCGTGGACCCGCAGGCCGGTGAGGGCGATCCGGTCCGGCGCGGCGGCCAGCGGACCGTCGGCCCCGGGCCATCCCGCTCCCGGTGGTCCACCGGTCATGCCGCACCCGCCGGTGGACGTCCGGGCCCACCCGGGTCAGAGCCGCCGGCTGCGGACCGAAGCCAGGCTGACCGGGTGCGCGCATCGCGCGGCTGCCAGGGGGCGCGGGCGCCCTGCCATGCCTGCACGACCCGGACGGCGTCCGCCGCCGCCCGCACCGCATGCACCCGTACCGCCCAGACCCCGGTGGCCGCCAGTAGCGCCGTTGTCGCCTGGGTGGCGTCGTCGCGGTCAGCTGCCGGCCGGGACCGACCGTCGGCGTCCGCGAGCAGGCTGCCGAGAAACGACTTGCGCGACGTACCGACCAGCAGGGGCTGGTCCAGCGCGGCGAAGGCGCCCATGTGCGCGAGCAGGGCCCAGTTGTGCCTGGCCTTCTTCGCGAAACCGATCCCCGGATCGATGATCACATTTTCCGGCGCGACACCGGCTGCGACTACGACTCCAAGGCGCTCACGCAGCTCGGCCACGACCTCGGACACGACGTCACCGTAGACCGCCCGCGTGGACATGTTCGCACTCGCACCCCTGGCATGCATCAATACGTAGGGAACGCCCCGCTCGGCGGCGAGCGTCAGCAAATCGCGGTCGGCCGCGCCCGACACGTCATTTATGATCGCAGCACCGGCTGCCAGCGCGGCCTCGGCGACCGTCCGGCGAGTCGTGTCCACGCTGACGGCGACCCCTGCCGCGGCCAGCTCGGTCACAACCGGCAGCACCCTGCGCAGTTCCTCGTCCGGATCGACCCGGGCCGCACCCGGTCGGGTCGACTCACCGCCGACGTCAATGATGTCGGCGCCGTCGGCGGCCATCGCCAGTCCGGCCCGGACCGCTGCAGCGGCGGTCGCATAGGTACCCCCGTCGGAGAACGAATCCGGGGTCGCGTTGATCACGCCCATCACGCGGGTCCGACCCACCGGCTCCAAGAGACTGTGACTGGCCTGCTCGGGCGTCATGGCTCCTCGATGATCAGCGTGGGGACACATCCGGACCGCCGACAGGATGATGATGTCGTCGGTAGGAGTACCGATAGACGGGTCGGAACCCGAGCGCGCCGTACAGCCGGCGGGCCGCGGCGCTGGTCTGTTCCACCTGCAGGTAGGCGCGCGACGCGCCCGCGTCGGCAGCCCAGGTGACAAGCCCGGCAAGGACGGCACGCGCCGCCCCCCTGCCGCGCGCGCCCGGTACGGTCGCCATGCTGTAGACGCCGAGCCAGTCTCCGTCGAAGACCCCGCGGCCGACCGCGACCGGCACACCGTCGGCCACACACATGGCGTATTTCGCCGCCACCGTGAGATTCGCCAACACCTTGAGGGTGCCGGTGCGCTGGTCGGCAAAGGTTGACAGGACCCGCCCGGCAACGTCGAGCCAGGTGTCGGCGATGCCATCGAACATGATCGTTTCGGCGGGCGCGACGGTGTCCAGCCGTTCGGCAAGGTCCGCCAGATCGGCGGTGCAGACATCGGTCGGACCTGTGTCGTCGAACCCGGCCGCGTCCAGCGCCTGGTGGATGCCGGCCGGCACTGACACCGGGGTGATCTGGATTGTCGGGCGAAGCCCTGCCGCGGCGTAGAAGCCGCGGACCTCGTCGAGCGCGACAGAAAGATCAGAGACGTCTCCACGAGCCCAGACCGAGTTGCCGCGCCGCGAAGAGCCAGCTGACGCCCGCAGCACCCAACCTCCGACGTGACGCTCACGCAACGGGGGCCATGCACGATGGGCAAGGCCCTCCAACTCACGGCTGAGGGCTACATCGACCTGATCGCCGACACCCGGCGCCGCCAGCGCATCACGTCCGGGGCTGCTTGCGGCAGGCTCGGCAACCCCGCCCTGCCGGCCGGCTGCCGTCCGCCGACTGCCGCCCGAAGACGGACCCGCACTGACCACACGTCTGA
>NZ_CAUVXO010000294.1:0-657 GCF_963555865.1 Protofrankia sp. Cr1 | reverse complement strand
CACCCGACGCGGTGGCACCCGACGCGGTGGCACCCGACGCCACGGATGCGCAACGGCGGTGGATTGATACCCTCGGAGAGCGTCACGGGAAGCAATGGGGATGCACCGGCCAGCACATCATGTACAAATAGCGCAATCAGCCCGCAGGCATCCACCGGACCGCGGGCGATCTGACTACTGGGCGCAAACTTTGTTACCTCGCCGTAACGACCATTCAACCCGACGGGAACACCGCAGCTCTACCGTTTTTTACGGTAACGTCAGTTGTACCACTGCCCGACAAAGGAGCCGGGCTCCTCCCTGAAGGGCATGGAACGAAAAGTGATGGTGAACCCGCCACGCGGTGCCGTTTTGGCAGGTGTATCCGGTGAGGCGACCCAGCCACACGAGGTGCTGGTCAAATGGACGTCGCTTCACGACTGTGAGTCGTTGAAAGGCCGCCCATGAGCAGACTGGTCACACTCGTCGCCGCTGTCGACGCCCAGCCTACGCTGGAACAGACGGATTCAATTCTTGCCGAGCTGGGTCAAATGCCCCGTAATCCCATTGTCACGGGTCTGATCGATGCCTTGCTGGAGTACCGGACACTCCTGGTGAGCCTGACACCATGATCTTCATGTCAACGAAGATCATGAATGCCGCCGGCCGTGCGAAAAA
>NZ_CAUVXO010000293.1:5602-6484 GCF_963555865.1 Protofrankia sp. Cr1 | reverse complement strand
GGCTCGGGTGATGGTGATCGGCGATTCGATGAGGAAAGCCTCCAGCGGCCGGTCGATCGGGGTGAACCAGGGTGCGCCGGCCGCGGCGTCCGGGGCGAAGCGCCAGCGTTTCGGGACTGCGCGAACCCCGACAGGATAGATCGTCAACTGTCCGTCCGGGCCGATGCGCAGCCGCAGGAAGTTCTTGTAATCGGCGATCCCCTGCGCGGCGAACAGTTCGTTGGTGTTCAGGCCCGCAATGCGGTCGGCCAGCCAGAGGTAGGCGGCGAGCACCTCGGTGGCGGCCAGACCACCGACCGCGACCACCAGCGGTAGCACCCCGGCCAGCAGCCACGTGCCGGGCAGCGGGCCGGCGACGGCGACGGCGCCGGCGATCACGGCGACGGCCAGGACGAGCTGGGTGAGCCCGTGCGCGACTCCGGCGACCCCACCGCGGGCGGTACGGCCGGCCTTGGTCAGCGCGACGCCGGCACCCATGACCCCGAGGCTCAGCGCGAGCCCGGGAACACTGTTGATCAGACCCTCGAACAGGCCTGGGACGCCGGCGTGCCGCAGCCCGGCCGCGATGGCGTCGAGGCGGCCCACGGCCCCTCGCCCGGTGCTCCCGGCAGCGCCGCCGATCGCCAGCGCCAGCAGCAGGTGGACGCCGCCGAGCAGTGCGATCAGACCTGGTGCGAACGCCGGCAGGCCGACGATGCCGGCGGCAAGCCGGCGGGACGTCTGCGCGTCCGGAAAAGTGCTGCTGGCCAGCTCGTAGTGCGCGGGCGGGTCGCTCTTGCCCGGTGCCCGCGACGCCGCCGGCGGCAGAACCAGCCGTTGCGGCAGCCGGTGGGTCGCGGACAGATAGGCGCCGCCACCACCGGCGGTGAACTTCTGGGCGGC
>NZ_CAUVXO010000293.1:0-5325 GCF_963555865.1 Protofrankia sp. Cr1 | reverse complement strand
CATCCCCGTCGGCCGCACTCAGCCAGCTCGGTTTCGCGGAGCACAGGATGACCGCGTCACCGGGACGCATCCGCGCCGCGATCTCGATGAAGTACCGGCGCTGGGGGTCGTCGATGTAGGAGTCGAACTGGATGTCGATCCCGAGTAGCCACCAGCGGTGCGGTAGCTGTACCGCGAAGTAGCTGCGGGTCTGCTCGGTGCGCCAGCCCCCGATGCTCGAACCCTGGCAGAAGACCCGCATGAATGCGGTGAGCCCGTCGTACCAGTCGTGGTTGCCGGGTAGCACGAACAGCCGCGGCGCCCCGGCGGGATCCGGGCACGTTCTGGGCAGCGCGGCGCGGTACGGGCCGATCAGCTTGTTCTCGTAGCCGGTGATGCTCGGCGTGGGGTAGCACTGATCACCGCCCATCACCAGCATCCGGCCGCGTGGGGTGGTCGTCCCGGCAAGGTCGAGGCTCGGCGTGGCCAGCAGCGAGGCCATCGCGTAGGTCGCGTCGAATCCGTCCCCGAGGTCGCTGACGTAGTCGAACCACAGCTCGCCACCGTCCGGCGCCTCGGCGTAACCCGGCGGTTCAGTGCCGGCCGACAGGTCGGCCGGCGGCGCGGCCGGTAGCGCCGCCATCTCCTCCCGTTTGTCGGCATAGGAGCCGAGCACCGCGCTGATACCCACCCGCACGGCGGTGGCGAACAGCAGCGAGGGCGAGAGCCATCGGGTCATGGTGGCACGGGCGAACCCGAGCGCGCGTTCGCTGTCGTCGGCGGGCCGGGGCGGTAGCTGCGTCACCGAGGCTCCCCGATGGCGTCGGCGTTCCCGGCGGGCACGAACGCACCGTAGACCTTCCAGAGGTCCCCGAGAAACAGCCGGCCGAACGTCTCCAGGCCGCGGGTGGCTTCGAGCGCAGAACCCGATACCCGAAACGTCGTGAGCTGCCGCAGGAAGTCCGGGATGTGGATCGTGATGATGCCGGCGGCGACGACCCGCGCACCCGCTTCGGCGGCGGCAGGGTCGGCAGGGTCCGCAGGGTCCGCAGGGTCGGTATGGACATGGCCGGCGAGGATGCGGGTGTAGAGCGTCGATGTGTCCCGCCACAGGTCGAACCCGGGGTCGTCGTGGACGTCCTTGAAACCGCTGAGCGTGAGCGGGTGCCCGGCCGCATCCTGAAACGGCAGCCGGTAGAGCATCCGCCTGCGCCCGGGTGCATCGCCGACGAAGAGGTTGAAGACGCCTCCCTCGACCGGCGCCGGCCGCCCAGGACATCGCAGTCGACATAGCCGTCGGCGACCGCCTCCCGCATCGGGTCGGCGGCAAAGGCGTGGACGTCCCCGGTGCGGATGGTGAGCCGGAAGTGCAGTGCGGTGGCCTCGGCCCGGCCCTGTTCGTAGCCACGCTGCGGGTCGGTCTCGTCCAGAGTGATGAAACCCTTCATCGTCTCGGTGAATTCAAGGCTCGTCGGTTCGGTCATGGCGCTGCCTCCGAAGCGTTGTGGGCATCGCGAACCGGATCGGAGGCCAGGACGTGTTCGGCGAGCCGATCGGCGAAGGCCGCGATGGTCAGGGATGGATTGGCGCCGACCGGTCCGGGCATGGCGGCGCCGTCGGCGACATACAGGCCCCGGTGGCCGAACACCTCGCCCCATTGGTCGATCACCCCGCTGGTGATGTCCGCGCCCATGCCGGCGCCGCCGAGCGGGTGCACGGTGATGACCCGGGACAGCAGGCTGAGCGGGTTCTGCTGGAAATCACCGCCCATTTCCGTTGCGAGGTCATTCATGATCCGTTCCAGTCGGTCGAAGTACGGCCTGCTGCCAGCGGGATAATCCGCAATCTGCAGGTAGTCGTCGTGTACCGACATGCGTCCGGTCGGGACGTCACGTCCCATGCCGAGCAGGGGCATCGAACCGGCGGATGCGGTCCCCGAGCCGAGTAGCCGACTGATTATCATGTCGGTCTGGGGTGCCGGGTTGTCGACGATGCGTGATCGGATCATCTGGTAACCCGCGCCGACGACTCGTGCGGCCATGCCGGTCAGCTGGGCCGCCTCGATGAGCCATTCCGCGAAACCGGGATAGCCGGCGTCCTCGATGTAACAGCCGCGCTCAGTGCTGGCGGGGATGGCGCCGTCACCATTGACGATGTCGTCGACCTGGTCGGGTACGCGAACGGCGGTGGTGATGACCGGCGCGTGCGCGCTGCCGAGGGACGCACCGGGCACCCCGCGGACGAAACCGAGCAGGTCACCGTTGCCAGAGAAACGCCGGCCGAGCATGCGGGAGATCCCGGGCAGGGCCGCGCGATTGCGTAGCAGCAGATAGGTGGTGCCCAGAGTTCCGGCGGCGAGGACCAGACGGTCACACGTGATTATCCGCTCCGGGATGGCGGCGAGGGCACCGGTATCACCTGGAGTGTGTAACACATAGCCAACTGTGTAGCCTCCACCATCCCGCGGGGTGATCGAACGTACCTCGTGGTGGACCCGAAGGTCCGCGCCATGGTGCGCCGCGGCGGACAGATAGGTGTGGTCCAGGGTGTTCTTGCTGCCGGAGTTGCACCCGAGGTCGCACTCGCCGCATAACACACAGGTGATTCGCGGTCGCCCGTGGATGTTGCCGTAGCTCGGATCCGGGATGGGCGCGCCCGGCACGGGTGGGGTGCCGCCCGATGCGAACGTCACCGCCAGCGGTGGCTGCTCGGCGGTGTAACCCAGGCGCCGCCCGGCCAGCGTGAGCAGCTCGGTGCGGCGGGAGGCCTGGTAGCCGGGTTGCCCGGCCGGGAACCGCTGGGCGCTCAGCATGGTCTCGACGGCCGCGTAGTGCGGTTCGAGGTCGGCCCGGGTGATCGGCCAGCTCTCGTACCCCCCGCCCGCGGGCGCATCCCGGATGAACCACTTCTCGTCCTTGCGGAGCAGCACGTTGGCATAGATGAGTGAGCCGCCGCCCAGACCGCTGGATACGACAGCCTCGAAGTCGGCGAACGACCATATGTCGAAAAGACCGTGGCGTCCCTGCATCGGGTCCCAGAAGTTCGCCGCGATGTCGGACGGCGAACGGGCGAATGACCCGGGGGGATACGCCTTTCCCCGCTCAAGCACGACGACGCGTCGTCCTGCCTCGGCGAACCGGTACGCGGTTACCGCGCCGCCGAACCCCGACCCGACAACCAGTATGTCGGTGTGTTCAGCTCGAGTATCCTCGCGCGTCATGTTTCCATCCCCCATACCCGCGGCATGCAGACTGGGAACACTCCGCCTACGGGCGGGATTGAGTCAACCACACCGACCCGGTGGCTGTGCAGCGCGTAGTCGTGTCCCCGACAGGGGATCCGGTGGCCTTTTCGCGAAGCCGTCGAAGGCCGACATCCGCCTCCGGACCGAATTCCGTCAGCCGATTGTCACCCGATTGTCAGCCCAGCCGAGGCGCGAGGTTGTCCAGAACGCCGTTCCACAGCTTGCGGATGCCGATTGGCGCGAAGGTCCGCTCGAAGAAGCCACCGATCCCGCTCGCGCCCGACCAGCTCGTCTCCACCGATATCCGGGACGTTCCCGCGTCGGCGGGCGCAACGGTCCACTCCGTGCGCAGAGTGGAGTTCTGGTCGGCTTCGATGAGCGTCCGGCCGGGAACGGGCGCGGATACGACCGCCTCGACGGTGCGGACGCGGCGGCGGGTCGCGTGCAGCTGGTAGCGGATCCGGGTACCGGCGCCGGTACCGCCCTCGACCACCTCGTAGTCGGTGATCATATCGGGCCAGGCCTCAGCGCGGCTGCCCTTGTAGTCGCCGAGCACATCCATGACCGTCGCCGGCGCCGCCGTCACGACCCGCTCCACCACTACCTTGATCTGCGCCACCTGAACTCCGTTTCATGACCACGCCGTCCCGGCCTCGCGGCCCGGTAGGCCTCGCGGCCCGGTAGGCCTTGGTGAGTACCTTGTCACGACCGGCCCGGGGCACTGTCGAGCAACCAGAGGTCGACGCCGTCGACGTACCGCCCGGGTGCACCCGCCAGCCCCGTCAGCAAGGTCACGAGCTCGTCGTGGTGGTCGCTGGGGCCAAGGATGATCGTATTCAGATGGTAGCGGTCGAAGGTGGCCGCCAGCCCGGGTTGTCGCAAGGCCGCCGCCGCGGTGCTCTGGCCCGTCGCGACGGCGATGAGGGCCGAGTTCAGCGGGTCGGTCTCCGGGTGGAAGCTGGACCGTCCAAAACGGTCGGGGACCGTACAGTAGCAACCCGGCATGGTGAAGCGGAAGTCAGCCTGCGCCTGCCAGAGCATCGCGATGTTCTGCTGAGGATACGGGTAGGGCACGACCAACGCTGTCGCAGCCGCGGGCAGGTTGTCGACCTGCGGGCCGGTGAAGAACCTCGGTGTGGCGGTGCTGAAGGTAATGGGCGTGGCCGGTACCAGCGGTACCAGCGCGGCGGCGGCAACGACGCCGGTGGCGGTGCGCAGCCGTGGTGGCCGTGCCTGGTCGAGCCAGAGCGCGATCATCACGCTCGCCGCCAGCGCGAGGTACAGCGACAGCCGGGACGGCAGTGCGTTGTGGAGCACCGGCCCCAGCTCCAGCAGGCGCCATGGCAGCGGGATGCGGGTGCCGCGCCCGCCGACGTGCAGGTGCGGGCCGAGCGACAGGACGGCGACGACGGCGAACAGCGGCGCGCACACGGCCACGAGCGGGTTGCGGCGTAGCCGCACCGCGATGAACGCGAGCAGGGCCAGCAGCGGGAGGCCGACGTAGCCGCTGACCTCCACCGCGTTGCCGGAGAACCGCAGGCTCTCCCGGACCGCGACGTCCGGGCCGAGCGCCTGTAGCGGTGTGGGCGTGGCGAAGGTGAGCAGGTCCGACACTGCGATGTCCGACGGCTGGATTGATCCGTGGACGCGCTGCGGGCCGAAGAACTGGATGTAGAGCGGCCAGGCGAGCAGCACGGTGGCGACGACCGCGCAGACCGCGAGTCCGCGTACCGCCGCCGCGGCACGCGGGCGGACCTGGTCGCGGTGGCCCATGCACAGGATCGCGATGCCGATGACCGCCACCACCGCCGATGTCGCCAGTACCTCCTCGCTGATCAGCGCTTGGGCGGCCACGGCCGCACCGAGCAGCCCGCCGGTCCGCGTGGCGGTGCGTTGGCGGATGAGCAGGTCGTCCAGCAGCAGCACGAGGATCGGGGGAAAGAGCGCGAACGACAGGTGCAGGTGCCCGTAGGAAGCGCCGATGATGTACGGGCTGAAGCCGTAGAGCAGCCCGGCGACGGCGGCGGGGAACGCGGCGGTCCAGCGCCGCATCACCAGGAACATCACCCAGCCGGACAGCGCCGGCGCGAGCGTGGTCAGCA
>NZ_CAUVXO010000292.1:0-6214 GCF_963555865.1 Protofrankia sp. Cr1 | reverse complement strand
TTTGCGTGCGGTGGAGGCCGGTGGGACTGCCGCGGCTGGCGCGGTGGTGGATGGTGCGGTGGTGGTGGCTGGGGCGTGCGGGGGTGACCTGGGTCCGGTGGTGTTCGTGTTCCCTGGGCAGGGGTCGCAGTGGGTGGGGATGGGCCGGGAGTTGGCGGAGGCGTTCCCGGTGTTCGCGGAGCGTCTGGCGGAGTGCTCGGTGGCGCTGGCGCCGTTCACCGGGTGGCGTCTTGAGGATGTGTTGTCTGATGCGGTGGCGCTGGAGCGGGTGGATGTGGTGCAGCCGGTGTTGTGGGCGGTGATGGTGTCGCTGGCGGGGGTGTGGCGGTCTGTCGGGGTGGAGCCTGCGGCGGTGGTGGGCCATTCCCAGGGGGAGATCGCGGCGGCGGTGGTGGCGGGGGTGCTGTCGCTGGAGGAGGGGGCGCGGGTGGTGGCGCTGCGGAGTCGGGCGTTGCGGCGGTTGGCGGGTCGGGGCGCGATGCTGTCGGTTTCGGCTGGGGAGCAGGACGTGGCGGCGTGGTTGGCGGGGTTGGGGGGCGGGGTGTGTGTGGCGGTGGTCAATGGGCCGGGCGCGGTGACGGTGTCGGGGGAGCGGGCCGTGTTGGAGGAGCTTGCGGTGCGGTGCGAGGCGCAGGGGGTGCGGGCGCGGATGCTGCCGGTGGACTACGCGTCGCATTCGCCGCAGGTTGAGGAGTTGGAGGAGGAGTTGGCCGGGCTGCTGGCGGGTTTGGCGCCCGTGGAGGGGTCCGTTCCGTTCTATTCCGCGGTGACTGGGGGTTTGCTGTCTGGTACGGCGTTGGATGGTGGGTATTGGTATCGGAATCTGCGTGGGCGGGTGCGGTTCGCGGACGCGGTCGCGGCGGTGTTGGGGGACGGTTATCGGGTGCTGGTGGAGGCGAGTCCGCATCCGGTGCTGGCTGCGGCGGCGCAGGATGTCGCGGAGGGGTGTGGGTATGACGGGGTGACGGTGGCTGGGACGTTGCGTCGGGGTGAGGGTGGTGCTGGCCGGTTCGCGTTGTCGTTGGCGGCGGTGTGGGCGCGGGGGGTGCCGGTGGGGTGGGAGCGGCTGTTCTCCGGGGCGCGGTTGGCGCGGGATTTGCCGACTTATGCGTTCCAGCGGCGGCGGTATTGGTTGGAGGGGTCGCGGGCGGTCGGGGATGTGGCGGCTGCGGGGCTGGAGCTGGTGGGGCATCCGCTGCTGGGGGCGGCGGTTCAGCTGGCCGGGACGGGCCAGCTGCTGTTCACGGGCCGGCTGTCGGTCGGGGCGCACCCGTGGCTGGCCGACCATCAGGTGCTGGGGAAGGCTGTGGTGCCGGGGACCGCGTTGGTGGAGTTGGCGTTGCGGGCGGGCGAGCAGGCGGGCTGCGATGTCCTGGAGGAGTTGACGCTGGAGGTGCCTCTTGTCCTGCCCGCCGAGGGCGGGGTTCAGGTTCAGGTGTCGGTTGCCGTCGGTGACCCTTCCGGCCGGCGGGCGGTGGAGGTCCACGCGCGCCGTGAGGACGCCCTGCCCGGTGTGGGCTGGGTGCTGCATGCCCGCGGCGCGGTGTCCCCGTCTGGTCCCGGTGTCGGGCAGCCGGTCCCGGCTTGGGGGGAGTGGCCCCCGGCGGGTGCGGTGCCGGCGGCACCGGAGGAGCTCTACGACGAGCTGTCCGGGACTGGTTACGGGTACGGGCCGTCGTTTCGCGGGTTGCGGCGGGCGTGGCGGCGTGGGGAAGAGGCCTTCGCCGAGGTTGGGCTCCCTCAGGAGCAGCACGGCCAGGCCGTCCGGTTCGGGATCCACCCCGCGTTGCTGGACGCGGCCTTGCACTGCTCGTTTCTGGCTGGTGCCGGTGACCCGTCCACGCTGAAGTTGCCGTTCTCCTGGACTGGTGTTCGTCTGCACGCCGCCGGCGCGACGGCTTTGCGGGTCAAGGTTGCTCCTGCCGGGCCCGACGCGATCACGCTCACCGCCGCCGACGACGCGGGCCGGACGCTCGCCGCGGTTGAGCGCATCCGCTTCCAGCAGGTATCGGCCGCGGATATGGACGTTTCTAAAACGGCACAGGACGATTCGCTGTTTCACGTGGAGTGGACCGCTGGCCTGACCGATCCCACTATCGAGCCGGAGCATTGGGCGGTAGTCGGAGGAGGACGGACCGAGCTCAGGTCATCGTTGACAGCCGGGGGCATATACGCCGACGCGTATCCGGACTTCGCCGCCCTGACGAACGCCATCGCGGGAGGCAAGGCCATAGACGTTGCGCTGGTAGCCCCCGCGAACGGCGCCACCGGCGCTGAAACCAGCGAAAGCGTGGCACAGGCGGCTGCCCGGGCCTTGGCGCAGGTCCAGACATGGCTGGCGGACCGCGCATGTGATTCCGTCCAGTTGGTCTTCGTCACGCACGGGGCGGTGTCGGCGCCCGGCGATAACGGCGATAAGCGTTCGCCATTTATGGCGGGCGCATCTATCTGGGGCGTGATCAGGTCAGCTCAGCTGGAGTATCCCGGCCGGTTCACGCTCCTGGACACCGACGGGCGCCGGGCGTCCTGGCGTGCCACGCGAGCGGCGATCTGCACAGGGGAAGCCCAGATGGCTGTGCGGCAGGGTGAGATGCTCGTCCCCAGGCTCGCCCGGGCCAGCGCGGTGCCCGCTTCGGAGCGGACGGCAAGGCCAAGTCGCCCGGGGGCGGCACTCATCGTCGGAGGGCATGAACGGCCCCTCAGGTCGCTTGCCCGCTATCTGGCGGCCGAGCGCGATGTGCGGCACGTCATCATGGCAGGCGACCGCGAGGTCGGCGACAATTCAAGCTTCAAGAAGGAGATGGCCGAACTGGGCGTCAGGGTGACCGGGGTGGCGCGCGAAATAGCCAGCCCTGACACCCTGGAGGAACTGGTCGTGGCAGCATCCGCTGAGCAGGCGGTCACGGAAATCGTGTACGCGGTCAGCATGCCTGATGAGGGCGCGGTCGCGTCATGGCCGGTGGAAGACTTCAGCAGCGCGGTGCGGCGCGTGATGGACACGATCCTGCACCTCGATGGCCTGGCTCGCGAGCAGGAAGGTTCCGAGCTCGTGCTGTTCTCGTCGGCTGCCGGAATCCTCGGCGACGACAAACGCGTTGGCCTCGCGGCCTTGAGTGCTGTCATGGAAGCGCTTGGCCGAGATCGCGCGAGACGCGGTTTCGCGACACGTTCACTGGCATGGGGCGGCCAGGATGAAGGCGCTTGCGACTCCGCCGAAGAGACGGGGGCGACCAGAGGCGAGCGGCAAACGGCCCTGAGGCGCGCGTTCACCTTCCTGGACTCCTTCGACGGGGTCGGCGGAACCGTATTGGCGGGAGTTGAATGGAATGTTCCCGCCTTGCGCAAGCAAGCGGCCACCTCGAAGCTCCCGCCGTTGTTCCGCCGTCTGTTCCCCGCTCGCCCGCGGGTTCCGCAATCGGCGGCGGCCCGAACAGAGCCTGGGCTGAAGAATTGGCTTACGGATCTCACCGAGCAGGAACTCGACAGCAGGCTGCTAGATCTAGTCCACACTAATGTGGCTACGGTCCTCGGCCATGGGTCAAAGGATTCTGTGTCAGCCGATGCGGTATTCGGTGATCTTGGAATAGATTCCATGACCGCAGTTGATCTTCGCAACAGGATTAGTGCGGCTACAGGTCTTAAACTGCGTGCCACCATGGTGTTCGAGCACCCGTCATGCCTGGACCTCGCCCAGCATTTGAAGGAATCTCTGCGGTCCGGCTAGGTGACACCGTGGGTGCTGGCCACGAGCAGGAAAGGTCTTTCCCTGCTCCCCCTTCACTTCACCGATACCGGGCTGACTTTCGGCGCGGAGCCGAACAGCCGGTACCGACCCCTTGCCGTGCCGAACCAACACAGGGTCAAAAGAATCGGAGCCGTCATTGAAGACGCCTGATGTACTGATCAGCGGCCTAGGTGCCTTTCTACCCGATCGGGTGCCCATTGGCTGGGCGGTAGATCGGGGACTGATCGATCGGACCGCCGCGGAGGCATACGGGATCACCAGTGTCACGGTCGCCGGTTAACTGCCCGCGCCTGAGATGGCGGTGCGAGCGTGTCGGCAGGCTCTGGAACGGGCCGAGCAGGACGCCGAATCGCTCATGCTCGGCTACTGGGGCGCGGAGCCCCAGGCCGGTCCCTACCGCACCGGTGATCTCGGCCGGTACGGTGCCGACGGTCTGCTCGAGTACCGAGGCAGGCTCGACGACATGGCCAAGGTCCGCGGCCACCGGGTTGAGCCGGCCGAGATGACTACCGCGCTCGCCGCTCATGAAGCCGTACGCGATGCCGTCGTGCTTGTCGTCGGCACAGGTTTGCAGGCGAGGCTGCACGCCTTCGTGGTCCCTGAGACGGGTACGGCACCCGAACTGATCGACCTGAAACGCCACTGCGCGAACCACCTGCCTGCGTACATGAACATCGATGCTTTGCACCTGATCGATGGAATTCCTCGCACCGGGAACGGGAAGGTCGATCGCGTAGCGCTCAGCGGCCTCGCGGCAAGGGGGGCCGAGGCATGACGGGCACAGCCTGGAACGACTTCTGGACCGTGCTGCCGACCGAACCCGGAGCCGCGCTCTGGGACTCATCACCCGAGCTGACCGCGGCGCGGCATCTCCCGCTGTTCCGCGACCGCCTCGATCCGCTCCTGCCGCTCATCGACATCGGTTGCGGCAGCGGTCGACAGACACAGCTGCTCGAAAGAAGCGGGCTCGACGTCGTCGCCGACGGCGACATCCCCCTGCACACCACGGAGAACGATTCCGGCGGGCGACCACTGGAACTGCCGACGAGTTACGTCGTCGCGCGCGCCGTGACCCATCCCCGACACGAGGAGAACCCGTGACCGACCTCAACCGCGCAACGCTGCTCGATCAGCTGCTCTACTACGTCACTAACGAACTCGAAATCGGGGCATTGGCCGAAAAGATCACGACCGACAGTCCGGTGCTGGAATGGGGAGTGCTGGATTCGGTCCGCACCGCACGGCTGCTGGCACACATCGGCTCTGAGGACGGTCTCCGGGTTCCGTCTAGGGACATGACCGACGAACACTTCCGCACCGTGGGGACGATCACAGATCTGGTTCTGTCCCTCCGCACCCAGACCGCCGCCGCCCCCTTGGAGAACAGGTGAACCACGACTACGACATCGGCATTATCGGCGGCGGCCCGGCAGGCTCGACGGCCGCGTCCTACCTGGCCAAGGCCGGCCTCTCGGTCGCCGTGTTCGAGAGCGAGGTGTTTCCACGGGAACACGTGGGCGAGTCTCTGGTGCCGGCGACCACGCCGGTGCTGCTCGAGATCGGCGCCATGGACAAGATCGAAGCAGCGGGTTTTCCGCGCAAGTACGGTGCCGCGTGGACATCGGTGCAGGCGCATGGGGTCGACCCGCTCGGCTTCCAGGTCCACGACCACGGCCTCGGCGCGGCCGACGTGCTGTTCAACGAACGCGATCAGCTCGGTGTCGACCGTGACTACACCTTTCACGTCGACCGCGGCCGATTCGACCTAATCCTGCTCAAGCATGCGGAGAGCCTCGGCGCGAAGGTCTTCTCCGGGGGACGGGTCCGAAGCGTGGACTTCGCCGATCCTGACCGTCCGGTGTTGCGGGTCGGACTCGGCCCGGCGAGCACGGACGTGGCGGTGCGGATGGTCGTCGACGCCAGCGGACGCGGCACTCTCCTGGGGCGGCAGCTCAAGGTCAAGGTGCCCGACCCGGTGTTCAACCAGTACGCCGTGCATAGCTGGTTCGAAGGGCTCGACCGCCAGGCGCTGGCGCACAACCAGAATCAGGCCGAGTACATCTTCATCCACTTCCTGCCGCTCAGCGACACCTGGGTATGGCAGATCCCGATCACTGACACGATCACGTCGGTCGGGGTCGTCACGCAGAAGGCGCGGTTCAAGGAGAACAAGGATGATCTCGAAAGCTTCTTCTGGGACTCGGTGAACAGCAGGCCTCCGCTGCACGACGCGCTGAAGAAGGCAGCACGGGTACGCCCTTTCAAGGCCGAAGGCGACTACAGCTACGGCATGCGGACGGTGTGCGAAGACGGGATGGTCATGATCGGCGACGCCGCCAGGTTCGTCGACCCGATCTTCTCCAGCGGCGTGAGTGTCGCGATGAACAGTGCCCGACTGGCCTTTGCCGACATCATCGCCGCCGCGGAGGCCGGCGACTTCCGTAAGGGCCGGTTCGCGAACTACGTGAC
>NZ_CAUVXO010000291.1:3370-6874 GCF_963555865.1 Protofrankia sp. Cr1 | reverse complement strand
GCTCGTGGGACCTGCCTCGGTGTCCAAAACCGGTGAAAGTAAACGAAACCGGGCAACCGGATAGGAGGAGATGTGCGGACGAAGGGCGCACTCGTCTGGGGCCTGCACGAGGAGTGGCAGGTCGAGCAGATCGACGTGGGTAACCCGCGGGAGGGCGAGGTCACGGTGGAGCTGGCCGCCTCGGGGCTGTGCTTCTCCGATCGGCACATCGGGGACGGGGATTTTCCGGCGAAATTCTTCCCCATCCTCGGGGGGCATGAGGGTGCGGGGGTGGTGACAACGGTCGGTCCGGGCGTGCGCGGGCTGGCCGAAGGCGACCATGTGGTGCTCGGCTTCATCCCGTCCTGTGGGCAGTGCCCGCCGTGCTCGTCGGGCCGGCAGAACCTGTGCGACCTCGGCGCCGACCTGCTGACCGGGAAGTCGATCTCGGACGGGTCGTACCGGGTGCGCGCGCGCGGCAAGCCGGTGATCCCGACCTCCCTGCTCGGCACCTTCTCCCCGTACGTCACCGTGCACCAGGCATCCGCGATCAAAGATCAGGAAGGACGTCCCGCTGGACAAGGCGGCGCTGGTCGGATGCGGGGTGACCACCGGGTGGGGCTCGGCGACCCACGTTGCCGGGGTGCGACCGGGCGAAACGGTGGTCGTCATCGGTGTCGGCGGTGTCGGCATCAACGCGGTGCAGGGTGCGGTCGCGGCCGGCGCGAAGTGGGTGATCGCCATCGACCCGGTGGCCTTCAAGCGGGAGCAGGCACAGCGGTTCGGTGCCACCCACACCTTCGCCTCGCTGGACGAGGCGTTGGCTCCGGTGACCGAGCTGACCTGGGGCCGCGGTGCGGAGAAGGCCGTCATCGCCATTGACCGGATGCGTGGCGAGTACATCGCTCCGGCGTTGGCTCTGGTCGGTAAGGGCGGCACCTGCGTGGTGGCCGGGATGGGTCCGGCAACCGACCTCGACGTCAAGCTCAGCCTGTTCGAGCTGACGTTGCTGCAGAAGACCCTCAAAGGTGCGATCTTCGGTGGCGCGAATCCCCGGGTGGAGATTCCCTGGCTGCTGGACATGTACCGCGAGGGAAAGCTCAAGCTGGACGAACTGATCACGTCGACGTACAAACTCGAGGACATCAACTCCGGCTATGCCGACATGGCCGCCGGACGGAACCTACGCGGCGTGGTGCTCTACACCGACGCCGACCGCTGATGGCGTAGAAGCGGGCTCGGTCGAAACAGATGAGAGACCTCGTCTCACGGTGTCCGGGAGGGCCTCGGTCAGGTACCGACGTAGGCCGCGAGGTGCTCGCCGGTGAGGGTGGAGCGGGCGGCGACGAGGTCGGCGGGTGTGCCCTCGAAGACGATCCGGCCGCCGTCGTGGCCGGCACCAGGGCCGAGGTCGATGATCCAGTCGGCGTGTGCCATGACCGCCTGGTGGTGCTCGATGACGATGACCGACGTACCGGAGTCGACGAGCCGGTCGAGCAGGCCGAGCAGCTGCTCGACGTCGGCGAGGTGGAGGCCGGTGGTCGGCTCGTCGAGGACGTAGACGCCGCCCTTCCCAGCCATGTGGGTGGCCAGCTTGAGCCGCTGTCGCTCGCCGCCGGACAGCGTAGGGAGTGGCTGGCCGAGGCTGAGGTAGCCCAGCCCGACGTCGGCGAGCCGGTCGAGGATGGCGTGCGCGGCCGGCGTGCGCGCCTCGCCGGCGCCGAAGAACCCCTCGGCCTCGGTCACCGACATCGCGAGCACCTCGCTGATGTCGCGGCCACCGAGGTGGTGGACCAGCACCGATGCTCCGAACCGCTTCCCCTCGCACTCCTCGCAGGTGGTGGCGACGCCGGCCATCATCGCCAGGTCGGTGTAGATGACGCCGGCGCCGTTGCAGGTGGGGCAGGCGCCCTCGGAGTTGGCGCTGAACAACGCCGGCTTCACGCCGTTGGCCTTCGCGAACGCCTTGCGGATCGGGTCGAGCAGTCCGGTGTATGTCGCCGGGTTGCTCCGTCGCGAGCCGCGGATCGTGCCCTGGTCGATCGACACCACCCCGTCCCGGCCCGAGACCGAGCCGTCGATCAGGGAGCTCTTTCCCGAACCGGCGACGCCGGTGACGACGACAAGCACCCCGAGCGGGATGTCGACGTCGACATCGCGCAGGTTGTGCGCCGTCGCGCCGCGGATCGCAAGCCGGCCGGCGGGCGTCCGCACCGTCTCCTTGAGGGCGGCCCGGTCGTCGAGATGGCGGCCGGTGAGGGTGCCGCTGGCCCGCAGTCCCTCGACGGTGCCCTCGAAGCAGACGGTGCCGCCCGCCGTACCGGCGCCGGGGCCGAGGTCGACGACGTGGTCGGCGATCGCGATCGTCTCCGGCTTGTGCTCCACGACGAGCACCGTGTTGCCCTTGTCCCGCAGCCGCAGCAGCAGGTCGTTCATCCGCTGGATGTCATGGGGGTGCAGCCCGATCGTCGGCTCGTCGAAGACGTAGGTGACGTCGGTGAGCGACGAGCCGAGGTGGCGGATCATCTTGACGCGCTGCGCCTCGCCGCCCGACAGCGTGCCCGACGGCCGGTCGAGCGAGAGGTAGCCCAGCCCGATCTCCACGAACGAGTCGAGGGTCTGCGCCAGCGTCGCGAGCAGCGGCGCCACCGACGGCTCGTCGACGCCGCGGACCCAAACGGCTAGGTCGCTGATCTGCATCGCGCAGGCATCGGCGATGTTGATCCCACCGATCCGCGAGGCGCGGGCCGCCTCGTTGAGCCGGGTGCCGCCGCACTCGGGGCACGCGGTGAAGGTGACCGCCCGGTCCACGAACGCCCGGATGTGCGGCGCCATCGCCTCCCGGTCCTTGGCGAGGAACGACCTGCGGACCTTCGGGATCAGCCCCTCGTAGGTGAGGTTGACGCCGTTGACCTTCACCTTGGTCGGCTCGCGGTGGAGGAAGTCGTGCAGCTCCTTCTTGGTGTACGTACGGATCGGCTTGTCCGGGTCGAGGAAGCCCGACTCGATGAAGATCCCCACGGTCCACCAGCCGTCCACCTTGTAGCCGGGGATGGTGATCGCGCCCTCGGCGAGCGACTTGGAGTCGTCGAAGAGCTGGGTGAGGTCGATGTCGGTCACGCTGCCCATGCCCTCGCAGTGCGGGCAGGCGCCGGCGGCGGGCAGGTTGAAGCTGTAGTGGGACGACGGCCCGGCACTCGGCTCGCCGAGCCGGCTGAAGGCGATCCGCAGCATCGCGTTGGCGTCGGTGGCGGTGCCGACGGTGGAACGGGAGTTGGCGCCCATCCGCTCCTGGTCGACGATGATCGCGGTCGTCAGCCCTTCGAGTACGTCGACCTCGGGCCGCGCCAGCGTCGGCATGAAGCCCTGCACGAAGGCGCTGTAAGTCTCGTTGATCATCCGCTGCGACTCCGCGGCGATCGTGCCGAACACCAGAGAGCTCTTGCCCGAGCCGGAGACGCCGGTGAACACCGTCAGGCGGCGCTTCGGAATCTCGACGCTGACGTCCTTGAGGTTGTTCTCGCG
>NZ_CAUVXO010000291.1:1013-2792 GCF_963555865.1 Protofrankia sp. Cr1 | reverse complement strand
CGCGACGACGCTGAGGGCGGGAGCGGATGTCGGCCCTCATCGGTCCTGAAGCAGCCCGAGGACATTGCCATCGGGGTCGGTGACGGTGGCCACCAAGCGACCGCCACCGACGTCGTGCGCGGGCTCCTTCACAGTGGCACCCGCGGCGGTCACCTCGGCCAGCTTCGCCTCGATGTCCGGCACGTGCCAGTAGGCCACCGGTGAGGTCATGCCCTGCGGTCCACCGCCCGGCACCAGCCCGATGTGCTGGCCCGCGGCCTCGTAGCCGACGTAGTAGGACTCGTCGGTCTGCGGCGGTACGCCGAGCAGTGCGCTGTACACCGCCTTGGCCGTCGCCAGGTCGGACACAGGATGCAGCACGGTCTTGATTCCCTGGGTAGAAGAGCCGGTCATGGTCGCTCCTGAAGTCGTGGGGCACATCGACCCGGTGTGTACGGTCGTGTCAAGACGAACGGCGAGGCGTGAAATCGACAGTCTGCACCCCACGGGGTTAGCGGTGGCACGGCGAAGGTCGAGTTCTGCTCGGTGACCGGCGCTTCTCCGAAACTGCTCACTTTCGGCCGGCTCTCCATGGCTTCCGCTATCTTCTTCACACCGTTACGAGCGCCCGGCAATAGGGATGCAGCCGTCCGGAGCCCCTGGCCCGGCGACGGCCTGCATACCTCGTGCCTCGAGCGGTTCGCCGCAGCTGGAGCAGGTCATGACCGCCGTCGATACCTGCCCGCAGTTGGTGTGTCTCATGAGAACCGGCGGACCGTCCGGCGCGGCGTGCTTGTCGCCCCACTGCCGCATGCTTTCCAACACCGGCCACAGGTCACGGCCCTTCTCGGTGAGCCGGTAATCGTAGCGCGGCGGATGCTGATTGTAAGGATTCTTCGTGAGGATGCCGGACTCCACCAGCTTGTTCAGGCGCTGGTTGAGCACGTTGCGGGAGATCCCGAGCCGATCCTGGAACGCGTCGAAGCGGCTGACTCCGAAGAAGACGTCCCGCAGGATCAGCATCGACCACCACTCGCCGACGACCTCGAGGCACTGCGCGACCGAGCAGGGCATGTCGGCGAAGCTCTTGCGTTCCATGCCCCCATGCTAGCTAGTTGCATGATGGAACTCACTACCTCTAGAGTCAGTTCCATGACAGAACTCGCCACGGTTCGCGACCGTCCGACCGCGGCACCAAGGCAGGCAGCGCCGCGCCAGGTGCTGCTGATCGTGTGCGCCGGCGTCATCCTCGCCAGCCTCGACCTGTTCATCGTCAACGTCGCCCTGCCGCAGATCGCCCGCGATCTCGGCGCGTCCGACCTGGGCGGACTGTCCTGGGTGCTCAACGGGTACGCCATCGTCTACGCGTCGCTGCTGGTGTTCTTCGGGCGGCTCGCGGACCGCTACCGCCGTGACCACGGGTTCCTGCTCGGCATCGCCGTCTTCACCGCCGCGTCCGCCGCCTGCGCGGCATCGACGAGCGTCGAGATGTTGATCGGCTTCCGGCTGGTGCAGGCAGCCGGGGCTGCGCTGCTGACCCCGACCTCGCTCGGGCTGGTGCTCGCCGCCTACGAACCGGCGCGCCGCCCCGGCGCGGTCCGCGCGTGGACCGCGGCCGGCGGGGTGGCCGCCGGCATCGGCCCGGTCGTCGGCGGCCTGCTGGTCGCCGCCAGTTGGCGGTGGGTGTTCCTGGTCAACGTCCCCGTCGGGATCGCCGCCCTGATCGTCGGCTGGCGCCGGCTGCCCCACATCCACGGCCACCCCGTCGAGCGGCCTGATCCGCTCGGCGTGATCCTCATG
>NZ_CAUVXO010000291.1:0-988 GCF_963555865.1 Protofrankia sp. Cr1 | reverse complement strand
GGGTGTGCCTGGGCAAGGTCCCCGTCGGGATCGCCGCCCTGATCGTCGGCTGGCGCCGGCTGCCCCACATCCACGGCCACCCCGTCGAGCGGCCTGATCCGCTCGGCGTGATCCTCATGACCGGTGGCGTGGCGCTGTTGACGTTCGGGCTGGTCAAAGGCAGCGACTGGGGCTGGACGTCGTCCTCGATCATCGCGTCGCTGACGGCCGCCGGGCTGCTGCTCGCCGCGTTCACAGCGCACTGCCTGCGCAGCCGCACGCCGCTCATCCGCCCGTCGCTGTTCGCGTCCCGATCCTTCACCGGCGCGTCGATCGTCGCCCTGTCCTTCTCCGCAGCGTTTGGCGCGATGTTGCTGTCGATCGTGCTGTGGGAGCAGGGCCACTGGGGATGGTCGGCCCTGCGCGTCGGCCTTGCCTTGGCCCCCGGACCGCTGATGGTTCCGCTGATCTCCTTCGGCCTCGCCGGCCGTCTGATCGCCCGCTACGGACCCGCAGCTGTGATCGCGGTCGGCGGCGTGGCCTTCGGGGCCGGCGTCGCCTGGTGGGCCCTTGCGATCGGGACCGAGCCGAACTACGCCTCGGGCCTGCTTGGCGGCATGATCCTCACTGGTGTCGGCGTCGGCCTGACCCTGCCGACGATGATGGCCACCGCCTCAGCCTCGCTGCCCCCGCCCGAATTCGCGACCGGGTCCGCAGTCATCAACATGCTCCGCCAGACCGGCCTGGCCCTGGGCGTCGCCATCGTGGTCGCCGTCCTCGGCGGCGCTAAAACCGGCGGCACGCAGCTACACGCGTTCCGCACCGTCTGGTGGGCCACCGCCGGGATCTCCCTCGCCGGAACCGTGCCCGCCCTCGCACTGCTCCGCCGGCCGGCGGCACAACGTTGAGATCGGCCTAACGGTCGGCGGTCAGCCCGCCGAGCGCACCGTCCTCGTCCTCGTCCTCGTCCTCGTCCTCGTCACCGTTACCCCACAATCGCAGCCACCGC
>NZ_CAUVXO010000290.1:0-6274 GCF_963555865.1 Protofrankia sp. Cr1 | reverse complement strand
CCTGTGATGGTGCGGGCCATCCTGCCGAAGACAAGGTTCTGGAAGGGCGCGACAGCCTTCCAGTAAAGGTGGCCGGCCAGTCCGTGCGGTTCGAAGACCGCCCGTTGCCGGTAGAGCGAGCCGCCGGGGGTGGGGGTGGCGGACATCTCGAGCCAGGCGCGGCCGGGCACCGGCATCTCGGCGCGCAGTCGCAGCAGGTGGGGCCGTTGGATGTGTTCCACGCGCCACCGGCCGTGCGTACCGGCGACAGCCTCGATGGCCTGCCACAGCGCCCCCGTATCGGCCCGGGTGCCGCGTTCACGGACGTCCTCGTACACCGTCCCGCCCGACCAGCTCGGGTCGGTGGGTAGTGGGTCCGAGGGTGCGCGCGGCGTCGAGGTGCCCGACCAGCGGGTGGGCACCGCGGCCTCGCGAGTCCTGGCCAGTGCCAGGTCGACGGCCCGCTCGTAGCCCGTCAGCCCGTCGGGCGGGTCCCGGATCTCGTCGGTGATGTCGCGGTCGCGGCAGACCACCTCGTGGATGACGGACTCGATGAGCGGGACGGCGATGCTGCGCGGCACCGGGGTGACCAGGTTGACCCACTGCGCGGACAGCCACGGGGTGAGCAGCGGTACCGGGAGCACCAGGCGCCGCGGCAGGCCTGCGATCTCGGCGTAGCGGTGCATCATGTCCAGGTAGGTGAGGACGTCGGGACCGCCGATGTCGAAACCCCGGTTCACCGTGCCGGGGAGGAGCTCGGCGGTGTGGGCAAGGTAGTGCAGCACGTCGCGTATCGCGATCGGCTGTACGTGGTTGTGCACCCATCGCGGGGTGACCATCACCGGGAGTCGTTCGCTGAGGTAGCGCAACATCTCGAAACTGGCCGATCCGGAGCCGATGATGATCGCTGCCTGCAGGACGACCGTGGGCACACCCGAGTCGAGCAGGATCCGTCCGACCTCCGCCCGGGAGGCCAGATGCGGGGACAGCCGCTGGCCGGTGGGGCTGATGCCGCCCAGATAGACGATCCGTCGCACCCCGGCCGTGCGGGCACAGGTGGCCACGGTGTGGGCGGCGGCGCGGTCCAGCGTGACGAAGTCGCGTTGGTGTAGGGAGTGCACCAGATAGTAGACGACGTCCTGTCCGGCGAGGGCCGTGGCGACGCCGTCGGCGTCGGTGACGTCCGCGGCCACCACGTCGACCTGGTCGCGCCAGGGCACGTCGGCCAGCGTGCCCGGACTGCGGGCCACCGCCCGTACGGCATGCCCCCGGCCCACCAGCTCCGGTACCAGCCGGCCGCCGATGTAGCCGGTCGCTCCCAACACCGCGCATCGCACACCCTGATGCTTCCCCCGCCAGGGCCGGCGGATGTCGCCCAGCGGTGGGTCGGCGCGGGCGGCGGCGGCGGCCGCCCGCCGATCCCTTCATCCCAGGAGCCCGGATACGAACGGGGACGGGTTGGCGTCACCTCAGTGGGCACCCCAGACGTCACCTCAGCATGAAGAGCTGCCTCAGGCGTGCCTGAATGAGCGGTAGGCCGACGGTGGATACATCGTAGTGGCCCGCCCCCTCAAGGACGGCCAGATTGATGTCGTTGCCGTTGGCCACCATCTTGTTGACGGTGTTGTAGGTGACAGAGCTCGGGCTGGTGATGTCATCGGTGCCGTACAGCCAGAGGACCGGGCCCGGCAGCGTTGAGTTCTCGAGCCGCCCCTGGTTCTGGTCGAAAAACCGGGCGTTCTCTGGAAGCGAGTTGGCTGTCTCGCCGTGGATCCCTGGATAAGAGTCCAGGCGATGGGAGGGAGCGGCGTTCAGGTAGTTCTGGATATCATGCCGGACGAGGGCGTTCAGGTCCGGCAGACATGTCTGCCAGTTCTGCTGGTAGAACCTCAACATATTGGGACCGTAGATCTGGGCCGGGTCGACGTGGTAGCCTGCATAACGTTGGGTCTTCGTGAAGTAAATGGTTTCCGCGTTGGCAAAGACCAGCTGGTCGATCTGACGGCCCGTCGGCCCATATCCAGGTTGAGAGGCATCGACGATATCACGCCACAGGACCCTGTTCATGGCGCGAATATCCGGAACCGGGGCGATGGCGATGGCGCCGCGATACTCCAGGTCGGGATCAGCTTTCTTGGCCACGTTGGAATAATAAGCGGCGGCAAGCGATGCGAAACCCCCTTCCGACCACCCGGCCGACACCCATTGCCCGGACAGTTTGCTACCAAGATCTCGTTGCGCGGCGACAGCAGCGAAGATCATCGAATTCCCCGCGCTGGAAAGGTGATAATAGCCGTGGCCGGCCCTGACGCCGTCGGCCACGGGACCCAGTCCTTCGTAGTCCGGAGCGACGACGGCAACGCCCATCGTCAAGACGGCTGCCAGGAGGGTGTCGTTCGGCCCGTCAACCCATGTGTTGTGTTCCTGGAGCTGGACGCTCGGCGCACACTCCGGTGCCCGTCCGACGGTTCCGTGACCCCAGACGACAAGGGGCCAGCCGTGTGGCGGTGGTGACCCGGTGGGAACAAAAAGCATGGCCGTCGCATTGATCTGTTTTCCCTGGATGCCCGGCATGTGGTAGGCGAGCAATGTGCCCGTAGCCACACTGGATATTACCGGGGGCACGTTTCGCAGGGATGTGGGAGTACCGACGACGTCTCCGTCGCCTGTTGTACCCCCGGAGCCGCTGGAGCCCGCCGCGGGCGTGACAAGCCCACCGGTGAGGAACGCAACCAGCAGCAACACGACCGCGGATCTGCGCTGCCGCTGTAGGAACGCCATCCGGCGAAATCTCCGTCGGCCCGACGTCTTCGGGCGGCAGGTGCGGGTGGACGGCCTGTGCGGCGGAGTGTTTTCAGATGTCTCGATCACGTCTAAAACCCACCTTCGTCCTGCCCTGCGGTCACCAGTCAATAGTGATCAATGTCGGTAGGCTTGCGTTCCCTGATAAGGATAGGAAATGCAGTCTGCTTCCGCATGCTGTGAGGCAACTTTCCGTAGCTGTTCATCCACACATGAGTGTGTTCGCGGAGCGCGACGATGCCGGCGGGTGGGGTCGCCCGCTCATGATTGACCCGGCCGGGACCGCGTCGACCCATGACGCGGCGGTGTGGTTCGAGGATCGCGGGTACGCGGGGCCCGAGCACGCACCTCGCCACATCGCTCCCCATCCATCGCTTCGCGATGCACGCACCCCAGCCCCGCTCCTTGATCCACGTCCCTATTGTCGGGCGCTCTAAAAAGCATGATCGCGCGATCGTCGGCCACGGATGGTTTCCCGATATTGCTTCTTGGTAGCGTGCTGGTTAGCCTTCAGGCGTCTGGGGTGGTAACGGTGTGCGCGCCCATGGAAGGGGCAACGAAGTGACGGCGAGTGTCTTCGGATGCGATCCCGAGGTCGCCCGGCAGGTGTCCGGTGAGCTGGCAGACATTCGCGCTGCGCTCTCCTCGCTCGGTGCCGCTTTCGACGGTCTGCATGGTCAGACGGGGTCGGGCGAGGTGGAGACGGCCCTGCATCATTTCGTCAGCCAGTCGTCTGACCGGCGTGAGTCGCTGGACAAGTTGCTGGAGCGGGCGTCCGGCCTGCTGCGTGGCCTGGCAGACGGGGTATCCGCGGCGGATTCCGGCCTCGCCGGAGCGTTGCCGCCGGCGGCACCCACGGTTTTGGTCGCTGCGTCTCCTGACGCCGGCGTGACCGCGTCGCCGGTGGCGGCGGGCGGTGCGGTGTGAGCGGCACCGGCACCGGTGCCCCGAGCTGGTTCACCCTTCGGGTGCCCCGCTCCTGGTTTGAGTTCGACGTGTGGCGCGCCAGCCGTACCGGTGACCTCGCGCGTCTGGTCGACGAGCGGATCGCGCAGTTCCCGCAACTGCGGCCACACCGTGCGGCGCTGCTCAGGCTGCTGCGGGAGGTCGCTGAGCGCGCGGAGCGGCAGGGGGCTGTGTATTGCGCGGCCACAGCCGAACTGGTGGACGGTTCCGACGGTCTGGTGGCCAGTGTGATGGTGTTCCACACCGACGGCATGGCGACCGGCGCGGACAACACGGCCGAGGCGATCGCGGGTCAGATCACCGCGGTGGCACCGACGGATCGGAGCTCTGCGTGGCGTACCGTGACGGTCGTCGAGATGCCAGCCGGCCGGGCTGTGCGTACGCGTGGGGTTGAGCGGTCGGAGCCGGACGGGGTGCCGATCGACGGCGTCATCATGCAGACGCTCATTCCCGTGCCGGACGGTCGCGGTGTACTCAATGTTGTTCTGAGCAGTCCGCATGTTGACATCGCCGAGGAGTTATTCGAGCTGTTCGATGCCGTCAGTGACACGTTGGCGTGGTCGCGGGACCGTCCGGAGCAGTTGTCCACGGCACGTTGAGGTCGCACGGTCATTTCGTCAAAACGCCGGCGTGCTGAACATGGTGGCGAGGTTGGTCGCCGCCACCATGTTCAGCACGTTCCCGCAACGCGGGGAGCTCATCCCCGCTGGAATTACGCCGTGCTGTGCCAGCCAGGACACCAGCCAGGACGCCAGCCAGGACCTGGCCGGCTAGGACTTGAAAGCCTCATTCCGGGCGATGACACCGATGTCGGCCTGGTCGGTGAACAGCCCGTCGATGCCGGCCTTCAGATATGTCACCTGCTCGTCGATCCCCCGACCGAAGTCGCTGAGGTTCGCGCCGCGCCGGTAGTCCACCGGCAGGAAGTTGTTCTCCGCCCGGAAGGTGTACGGGTGCAGTACCAGCCCCGCGGCGTGCGCGTCGGGGACGAGCGAGGTCGGCGTGCCCAGCGTTCCGTCCGCGGCCCGCGGGACGATCTGCGTCTTGTCCGGTCCGATTCCGTTCGCGTAGCTTGCGATCTGTCGCAGGCCGGCCGGCGTGGACAGGTCCGCGTAGGTCCGCGGGTCGCCGGCGTCGATCAGATCGAACGGAGCGCCGCTAGCGCTGAGCAGCTGCACCGAGGGAGCGCGCAGGCCGAGCGTACGCAGCTGGCGCAGGCTCCCCGTCTCGAAGGACTGCACGAACACCGGGGCGCCGCGGTGGTTCAGGCCGTATCGGTTCAGGAGGTCCAGGAGGCGCTGCTCGAGGGGAAGACCGGCTTTCTGGAAGTACGTCGGGTGCTTGGTCTCGGGGTAGACGCCGAGCTCGCGGCCGAGTTCCCGGGACAGGCGCTGGCGTAGCTCGAGCAGCTCGACGAAAGTCGGGACCTCGAACCGGCCGTCGTACATCGTGTTCTCCTGCCGGAAGGCCGGCAGCCGCTCCTTGGCGCGCAGGGTCTTCAGCTCAGCCAGTGTGAAGTCCTCGGTGAACCAGCCGGTGACCGGCGTGCCGTCCAGCACCTTGGTCACCTTGCGGGCGGCGAACTCCGGGTGGTCGGCGACGTCGGTGGTGCCGCCGATCTCCGGCTCGTGCCGGCAGACCAGGACGCCGTCCTTGGTGGGCACGAGGTCGGGTTCCATGAAGTCGGCGCCTATCCGCGCGGCCAGCTCGTACGAGGCGAGGGTGTGTTCAGGGCGGTAGCCCGACGCGCCGCGGTGCCCGATCACCAGCGTCCGATGGCGCTCGTGGCCCCCGAATTCGGCGGCTGACGCCGATGATGTGCCGGTCACCCCGGTAGCGGCGACCAGGGGGGCTGCTGCGATGCCCGCAATCACGGTACGACGGTCCACGAGTCCTCCAGCGCAACGGCGGCGACCCTCGCCGGCGGCGCGCTTGTGCAGCAAACCGATGGGAGAAAACGACGGAATGGACCGCATCTTATCCATCGCTGTCGATCAGCTATCGAGTTGGTGAATCCGCTGACCCTGGCAGTTTTTGATCTTTCCTCAAGATCGCCTGTGTCCATATTTCTGTCGTCGCGGGTTGAAAACTCGGTGACTGCCTGATATTTGTCGGTTGCCATGGTCAGTATTGACCATTATGGCTGTGGTGAGGTGTGGGATAGCCTCGGATTGCGTCCCGGCAATCGGGAACCCGGGCTCCGCGGTTCACGGCCACACGGCGAAGATCGCATAGTTTCAGCTGTGGTGGGTGGATTCTCGTTCATGTTCTCCCGATAGCACTCCAGCCAGACTTTTGTGATCAGTCGAGCTGGTGGTCCTGCCGTCGGCAACGGCTGGTTTTGGTTGTTGTCCTGGCGGCGTCGTCGCCTGGAGCATCGGTCACGTGGTCAGGCTGATTTCACCACGGGGGAGGAGGTCACTTCTTGTCCTCTTCGTCCACGATGTCGGCATAGAGCGACTGGCCCATCGCCGAGCCGAGCCGGCCTTGGCGAGTTCGGTGGTGGCCTCCCGGATGGCGGTGATGG
>NZ_CAUVXO010000289.1:7063-7888 GCF_963555865.1 Protofrankia sp. Cr1 | reverse complement strand
CCCGCTTGGCCCGCGCGGGCAGGGGATGGTGTCTGCCGACTACGGGACGGCCTGTCGGCGGCGATCATGAGGAGGTAGCCTGCGCCTTGGCCGTCCACGTCAATTATCGGGAGGATGGTCGGATGCAGCGTCCGCTGGGTCGGGAGCAGTTCGAGCGGATCGCTGCCGGTCAGCTGACGACTCCCGATGGCATCACCTACACCCGTCGCACGACGAAGACGGCGCGTCGCGTCTGCGATCAGAGGATCGGTGCCGGATCGCCGCTTGTCATCTACTACTGGGCGGCGGGGCAGATGGACTACGTCGACGGGGCAGACGGCCAACGCCGTTGGCGGGAGGTCCGCAGCGCGGTGACGCAACATCCCCGGTCCGGTGGCGATGTGGCGTACACGGCGGGTATCTGGGTGGACGGCGACGGTCGCGAGATCGTCGTCCTGACCGGGCACTGCTGAGATGATCGGTTCGATGACCGCCATACCTGTGGCGTGAGCGGCCGGGTCGCAGACGGTGGGTTGATTGCGCTATCGGGTCGGGAAGGGTGCGAGGTCCCGTTCCCACTGCTCGGCCGCGTCGCGGATCTCGTCGATCCCGAGGTGAAGGGGCAGGCAGAACGCGCTCCAGTGCCAGCGGGCGTCCTGCGCCGTCCACGGCGGTGCCGCTTCCGCCGACAGGTGCAGGCGGAGGTGGGCCGTGTGTGGGTCCCGCTCGTGCAGGCTGAAGGCGAGGTTCGGCTCGGTGAAGGACAGGACGTCGTCGGCGTCTTCGTCCGGGGCGGGGCTGCGGGTCACCTGCCCGGTGGCGACCCGGTGGAGCCAGTGGGCGAGG
>NZ_CAUVXO010000289.1:5541-6515 GCF_963555865.1 Protofrankia sp. Cr1 | reverse complement strand
CCACGGGGGTGCACCGCGGGGCCAGTGCGGATAATTCGGTCGCTGTGTGCGGGGGTGGTGGGCTACGGTCGCCGTGGTCCCCGGCCGCGCCCGCATCCTCGCGGTTCGCGGTCGAGGGCCGCTGTGACGGGCCGTTGCCCGAAGCGTCCACCCACGTCGGCCCGGATCGGCGGGAAGGGATCCGCAATGGTCGAGCTGGCGGTGGAGGCGTCGCGTGCGCGGGTGGTCGTGGCTGCCCGTGCCGAGGTTGCGGCCGGCCGGCTGCCGTTCGCCCGGGATCGGCTGGCCGGTCTGCTGGCGCAGCATCCGGCGGATCCAGAGGCGCTCGATCTGCTGGGCGCGGTCTGTCGGGAGCTCGGCGACGAGGTTGCGGCCGGACGCTGGTGGTTCCTGTCCGCGCGGGACGACCCCGAGGCTGACGCCGCCCGGGCGGCGTTCCTCGCGGCGCAGGCCGAGCCGTGGAAGGCCGCGAACGCGCTGCGGGTCCGCGCGCCGGCCGAGGCGTTCCCGGCCGAGGTGCAGGTTCGGCTGGCCGATCTCGTCAGCGAGGTGGCGGCGGCCGGCGGGTCGTGGGTTCCCGGTCAGCGGGCTCCGCTGACCCCGTCCACCGCGACGCAGACATGGTCATGGACGGATTCGTTCGTCACGGGCGGAATCCTGCTGTCCACCGTTGGGGTCTGGCTGGTCGGCGTGATCACTCTCGTCGTGCTGGTCGTTTCCGCCGCTTCCTGAGTCGTACGAACGGGCTCGGACCGGCGGGGTAGAGGCCGACTTCAGCCGACCCCCACAGACTTTAGTGAGGCGCTAACGGCCTTGGGAAGCGACGAGATCGGTCGGGTCGGTGTTCGCGCCGCACAGCACCACGGCGTCCTCCACCGCGATCCGCCGGTTCCTCGCCACGCCCTCATGCGACGACATGACACTGGCGTCCGACACGATCTATCCTGCCGCCGCCGTAGATGATCTAGTCGGCC
>NZ_CAUVXO010000289.1:3420-5326 GCF_963555865.1 Protofrankia sp. Cr1 | reverse complement strand
GCACCGCGTTCTTCGCCGCCCGTAGGGAGTAGTGTAGGTACGTACCTACACTACATTGGGAGGTGATCGCGATGAGCGTGGTCTCGTCCCGGGAGTTCAACCGCGACGTGAGCGCGGTCAAACGGGCTGCCGCGAGCGGCCCGGTGATCATTACGGATCGTGGTCGGCCGTCACACGTCCTGCTGTCGTTCGCCGACTATCAGCGGCTCACGGACACGGCCGGCAGACTGGGAGACGCGTTCGTCTTGGACGAGGACATCGATTTCGAGCCCGCGGGGACTCGCTGCGCGAGGTCGACCTGTGAGTTTCCTGCTCGACACCAACGTCATCTCGGAGCTCCGCAAGCCGGCCAAGCGTAGGGATGATCGATTCAACGCCTGGGCAGGGGCTTTGGCGCCATCGGACACATTCCTCTCGGTCATCACCGTGCTGGAACTGCGCGCCGGCATCGAATCAGGCCCATTAGTCCTGGCGGGTTCAAACGGTCGTAGCGACACTTCAATAGGATTATGCCAGTAGCGTCGAGAGATCGGGCGGTGGATGGGCCTGTACGAAGCGGAGTAATCATGACGAGGCCCTGGGGTCCGCCCCTCATCAAAAGATATAGATCTTATCGCCACAGTGGGGGCATGGGAGGGCGTCTCCCATCTTAAGCTTTCCCATTATGGATTTCTTCCGGCAGGACCCGCACCTGATGAACCTCGTGTTTCAATCGGCGCACTTCCAGGGCCAGGATTGATTGTCCGGGTCGCGGGCGAAATCGAAAAAGAATTTCGCTGCCTTGGCATGGTTGTAGATGCCGGAGATACCTGCTCGGAGTAAGGCGCCTTTGTCGGTGTCGGTGTCTTTTGATTTACAAGAGGGGCATCTCATCGTCTGCTCGCTAGGAGGTCGGGAGGTCGGAATTTCGACCACTATATCCCTCAAGTCGCCCAAAGTTGTCGGTTTCACAAACTCCCGGTTGGGCACCGCCGTGCCCGGACAACACCGCAGCGGGTCGGGCCACCGCCGGGAGCCTCGATCCAATCGGCAAGGCCCTGCGCACCCAGCCGTGGTCATCGAAGGCACGACGGGGAGAAGTCAACGCGGGTCGGGGACCCTTGTCCGTCGTCTGCGGCCCCGCGTAGAGGGCCGGCTCGGAGGCTGGCAGGTGTTGCTACCGAGCACGCATCGTGCCGGCCTGGCGACGCTGACCAACGGTTAGGGCGCGGATCGTCCGCGGCGGGCGATACGGTCGGCATGTGACTACGCCGGTCTTCACGCATGCGTGGGGGCAGAAGGCCAACGAGCTGAGTGTCGAGCCCGCGCTCGCGAGTTGGGACAGGGCTGGATTGCCCGGCCAGGCGCGCTCGGCCGTCTTCATCGGCGGCGTGTGCGCGGCCGTCGCAGGGCAGGCCCGTACGACACACGATCCGCTCGCCTTACGGCTCAACATCGGGCTGCCGGACACCGTGCCGCCGTACGCCCCGGACGACCTCGCTAACTACACTATTCCCCGCTCGCGCCGAAGCTGACCTGTGGAAGGCGACGATCGACTCGCTCGCCCCGATCCTCGACCGCGACGACGGCGCCCCGCGAATGAAACGCTCGAGACGGCCGCGACCTCAGACCGCGCTGCACTGTCGACCCGGCCGCAGGCAACGAAATCATGATCGCGATCCGGCACCATCCATTGGTCAGAATCCGGCAACGCGAGACCGACGTAGCGCCGAGCGGTAGGTAACGCCGGTCATAGTCAACGCCGCGGCCCCGTCGAGGCTGGACTTGCCGGAGTCCCTACGGTGGACCCGGTGGCTAGATCGGTTCGTGGCGCTCGCACCTGGTGCGGCCACCGGGCGATGCTTCGCGCGACCGCATGGCGCACCTCCGTCTCGTAGCGGGGCGACGCCGGCGATGTGGACGAGCC
>NZ_CAUVXO010000289.1:1398-2815 GCF_963555865.1 Protofrankia sp. Cr1 | reverse complement strand
GCCCGGCCGGTGAGGTGGCAGCATCCTCCAGCGGTGGCGATCAGGAGCCCACGGCGCCTAGAATCGAGCAAAACGAGTATCCCGATCGTTGCGATCGTCTCTGGAGGCGGTTCATGACCTCGCCAGCACGAAACGAGCCGCTGCACGACGAGACCTACCTGCCGCAGGAGGACACCGGTGACATCATCGACTTCCTCAGAGCCCTGCGCGGCCGCGGACGGCAGGCGGCCGAGCCGCGCCCTCGGCTGACAGGTAACGACGGGCGCAGCGTCGAGCTACCCGAGCCCATGTTCGAGGTCCTCCTGCAGGTCGCCGCGGCGATGAAGGCAGGACTGGCGGTGACGCTGGTACCGCATCACCTGACCCTGTCCACGCAGGAGGCGGCGGACCTGCTGCGCGTGTCGCGCACCACGCTCGTACGGCTGCTGGAGACCGGCGTCATCCCGTTCGAGAAGCCGAGTCGCCACCGCAAGGTCCGGCTCGACGACCTCCTCGAATACCGCAGACGCCAGCGCAACGCGGCCGAGCTCGCCTTCGCGGACATGATCGCCGACACCGACCGCCTCGGCCTGTATGACGTCGACCCCGACGAGACGCGGGCGGCGCTGAAGACCGCCCGCAAGAAGACGCAAGTCTGACCCGCGTGTTCAGCGCGCTGCTCGACACCTGCGTCCTCGTGCCCAGCAGGGCACGCGACGTACTGCTCGAGATCGCGAGCACCGGCGCCTACCGGCCCCTGCGGGGTCCCGGGCCACTCGCGGAGCGATGGCCTGGGTGCTGGTCCACTGAGATCTTCGACGAACTCGACCGCACCCTCCGCACACTCCTCGGCAAGCGAGGGACATCACCCGAAGAAATCGACGCCTACCTCACCTGCCTCACCCGACAGATGAAGACCGCCTTCCCGGACGCCCTCGTCACCGACTGGGAGCCACTCGTCCCGACCATCCACCTGCCCGACCCCGACGATCGGCACGTGGTCGCCGCGGCCAGGACCGGCCGAGCCGACGTCATCGTCACCGACAACCTTGCGGACTTCCCGCCGAGCGCGCTGCCCGCGCCACTCATCCGGCAGTCCCTCGACGACTTCCTGCTCGACGAACTCGATCTCCATCCGGGCCAGGTCGTCACCGCTGTCCATGCGGTCGCCAGCAGGACGGGACGGTCGGGCCCCGCCATGACAGCTCACGACGTCGCAACGTATCTGCGTGCGCACGGCACCCCGGCCTTCGGTGACCGCCTGCTGGCGACACTGACGAACCGTGCACGTTCTAGCTGAGAGTGTTCGACCGACGGACGGACTGCGTAAGTGGTCTGGCCCGTGAGGATGAGGGGGACTCGGCGTGGCCGAACCCGAACAGGAACGTCAGACCGACCACGATCCCAATGACCGCGGTCACTAGCGGGAGTTTCCTAG
>NZ_CAUVXO010000289.1:0-1159 GCF_963555865.1 Protofrankia sp. Cr1 | reverse complement strand
CTGGAACTGTATGACCTAAGTCCGGGGCGCCCAACTCGCGAGGCCGAATATCTCGGCGAGTCGGTCCTGGGTGGGAGTGGTCTCGGTGAGCATACGACGCGCCTTCGGGCGACCCCCACTCGAGGGATAGATCATCACGGTCTCCTGGATGCCGGTGCGCGGGAAGGCGACGGTCCCGTCTGACAACAGACGGTTACGGGTAGCGACCGGCACGCTGCCGTATCATGGGCCCAGCCCGCAGCCAGCCGGAGACACCAGCGAGGAGGCCCTCGTCATGAGCACTCCGGAAGTCGATCGTCCGTTGTACCCACCGCTGCGCCCCCCGGTCACCGCCGAGGAGCTCTTGGCCGCCAAGGGCACCCAGCCCATCCGGTCCCTCGACGACCTTGCCGCCGACACCTTCGACTCCGACGAGGAACTCGACGAGTTCCTCGCGTTCACCTATGCCGAGCGTCGACGCGACGTCGCCTGAGCCGCCGCCATGCAGCCTGTCGTCCTGGACACCGACGTCGTCTCCCTGAGCCACAAACGCAGGCTCGACGGGCCCGTGGCAACCCGTCTGATCGGCCGTCGACCCCTGATCACCTTCGTGACCTTCGGCGAGCTGACCAAGTGGACCGACCTGCGAGCCTGGGGCGGCCGCCGACGCCAGGAGCTCGCCGACTGGCTCTCCGGAATCCCCGTGCTGCCCGGCGACGAGGCAGTCGCCGCCGCCTGGGGCAGGCTCTCCGCGGACGCCACCCGGGCAGGACAGCCACGCCCGGTCAACGACATGTGGATCGCGGCCTGCTGCCTCACCCACAACCTGCCGCTCGCCACCTTGAACCTCAAGGACTACGCCTATTTCAAGGATCATCACGGTCTGCGGATCATCGGCGAGGAATAACGGCTGCTCGCCCACCGACGCGGAGTCCGGACCTACCAGACCTGAGGAACGCGTGTTCGAGTTGGCCCGCAAGGTGTCCGCCTACGCGTTCACTGGGCGTCGCCCCTGGTCAGGAGGCGCGTAGAGACCGGGTGGATGGTGATTTCGGGATTTTCAACCAAGATCAAGAGTTTCTTATTCTGGCGCGTTAGGTCCACCAGTCGAGCCTTGGGTGGGTGTCGCATGCGCTTCGACCTGGGCTTTTAGCGGTTCGCGACGACCCCGCCGCTGGGC
>NZ_CAUVXO010000288.1:0-6316 GCF_963555865.1 Protofrankia sp. Cr1 | reverse complement strand
GGCATCGGCATCGGCATCGGCATCGGCGCGACTCGATACGGTCGGCGTGCCTCGATACGGTCTCGGTATGCCGCTGACGCATGAGGAGTTCGCCGGGCTGACCCATCTGGGATCCGGCAAGGTACGGGAGCTGTTCGCCGTCGGCGACGATTCGGTCCTGCTGGTCGCCAGCGACCGGATCTCCGCCTTCGACGTCGTGCTGCCTACCGACATCCCGGACAAGGGCGCCGTCCTCACCGGACTCTCCCTGTGGTGGTTCGACCAACTCGCCGACATCGTGCCGTCCCACCTGCTCAGTGCGAACGTGGACGAGTACCCCGATGAGCTCGCGCCCTATTCCGAGCAGCTACGCGGCCGGTCGATGCTGTGCCGACGGCTGTCGATGGTGCCGATCGAGTGCGTGGCCCGCGGATACCTGACCGGCAGTGCTCTCAAGGACTATCGGCGAACCGGCTCGGTCAGCGGCCACACCCTGCCGGCAGGGCTCCTCGACGGCAGCAGGCTGCCGCTGCCGATATACACACCGTCGACGAAAGCCGCGGTCGGCGAGCACGACGAGAACATCAGCCGAGCGGACGCGGCCACCCGCGTCGGCACGCAGGTGGCCGCCGACCTGGAGAGACTCACGTTGACGATCTTCGAACGCGCGACCGATCTCGCCGCCGAGCGCGGCATCATCCTCGCCGACACCAAGTTCGAGTTCGGCCATGACACCGACGGCGTCCTGCGACTGGCCGACGAGATACTGACCCCGGACTCATCCCGATTCTGGCCGGTCGACAGCTGGCAGCCAGGGCGCTCGCAGCCGTCCTTCGACAAACAGTTCATTCGTGACTATCTGATCTCCACCGGCTGGGACCGCTCCGCACCCGGCCCCGAACTGCCCGACCCGGTCGTCGAGGCCACCCGCGACCGCTACGTCGAGGCGTACGAGCGCCTGACCGGTACGTCCTTCGCCGACTACCTGGCCACAGCCTAAGATCACCCGACAACAGGGGCGCTCTAAGATCGCGATGTTTGAGCCCAGCGGGTAACGCGCTTAGTGGTCGGGCATCCCGGCACGTCGGCGCCCGTGTTCGCCGCTGCCGGCGGCTCGCCACGCCCGGACGTCGTGATGATCCCGCCGCAGACGGGCAGGATCGAGGATGAACCGAACCATAGGCGATGTTTCGGATCATCACGACAAAGACGGACGGGGTGCGATATGCGGTGGGTGACAGGCGAGCGCGGGCGATTGCGGACGCGTTACGCTGACTGCCGACGTCCGGTACCCCCACGAGGACTGGAACGACACTGATGGCCACAGCCCGAACCACGACTTCGACGCGCCCCCGACCGTCCAACGGCGGGAAGCCGACACTGGTACGCAGCCGCGCGGACCTCGAGACGCTACTCCACTCGTCACCCTTAGCGCCCGTGGAAACGCGTGCAGTCGTGATGACAATGGGGGCGTTGCACGCCGGGCACTGCGAACTCATCCGGACGGCCCGTGCGCGTGCCGATCAGTTGATCGTCACGATCTTTGTCAACCCGCTCCAGTTCGGCCCGGGGGAAGATCTTTCGCGCTACCCCCGGATGCTCGAGGCGGACCTGGAGATCTGCGCCGCCGAGGGGGTCGACGTCGTCTTCGCGCCGACGCTCGTGCACGAGGCCCCACCCGCTGTCCGCGTCTGCGCCGGCCCACTCGGCGATCTGCTGGAAGGGTCGAGCCGTCCCGGGCATTTCGACGGCGTCCTCACGATCGTGGCGACACTGCTGCACCTCACCGGTCCGCAGTTGGCCTTCTTCGGCAAGAAGGACGCCCAGCAGCTTGTCCTCATCCGCCGCATGGTGCGGGATCTGGCCTTTCGGACCGAGGTCGTCGGGGTGTCAACCGTCCGGGCACCCGACGGACTGGCCCTGTCCAGCCGCAACTCCTACCTGACGACCCATCAACACCGCGCCGCGCTCGCGCTGTCGCGAGCGCTGGCGGTCGGGGTGAGCGTCGCGGACGAAGGCCCGGACGTGGTACTCGCGGCCGCCGAGAACGTCCTGGCCGCCGAACCGGGTGTTGACGTCGACTACCTCACCCTCGCCAGCCCCGATGACCTGACGCCGGTGCGTCGCGGCCAGGCGCTGCTGCTGGTCGCGGCCCGGGTCGGCACCGTCCGACTGATCGACAACATCGAGCTCACGCTGCCCGAGGAGGCCGGCTGACCGTGTTCCGGACCATGCTCAAGTCGAAGATCCATCGAGCCACTGTCACCCAGGCCGACCTCCACTATGTCGGCTCGGTGACGATCGACGTCGACCTGCTGGAGGATGCCGACCTGCTGCCCGGCGAGCAGGTCACGATCGTTGACATTGACAACGGTGCCCGGCTGGAGACGTACACGATCGCCGGCCCACGCGGCAGCGGCGTCATCGGGATCAACGGCGCTGCGGCTCGGCTCGTCCACCCCGGCGATCTGGTGATCATACTGTCGTACGCGGTCATGGCCGACGCGGACGCCCGCCGGTTCGCCCCGCGCGTGCTGTTCGTGGACAGCGCCAACCGGGTCGTCGCGCGCGGGGACGACCCGGCACAGGCAATCCCGGACGATCCGTCCAGCCTGCGTGGGGACATCGTCAGCCCGAACGCGGTGAGCCAGGCGTCGATTGGGCCGGCGTCGATCGGGCCGGCATCGTCCGGGCTGCGGGTTCGTACGTGACGGTCCTGCCGTGTCAGCTTGGCGCGCCCCGACCGGGGTGGGCCCGCGATGCCGACATCGTCGTGATCGGCTCCGGGATCGCGGGGCTGGCCACCGTCCTGCATGCCCGGGCGGCAGTACCCGGCGGCCGGGTACTACTGGTCACCAAGGCACGCCTGGACGAGGGCTCGACCCGATGGGCGCAGGGTGGGATCGCCGCGGCACTCGCCCCGGAGGATTCTCCAGATGATCACCTGACCGACACCCTCGTGGCCGGGGTCGGGCTGTGCGACGTCGACGCGGTCCGGATCCTGGTCACCGAGGGTCCGGCCCGGGTCCGGGAACTGGCCGACCTCGGCGCGTCGTTCGACCGTGACGACTCCGCGGGCGGGTTCGCGTTGACCCGCGAAGGTGGACACCTGCGCAACCGGGTCGTGCACGCCGGCGGGGATGCGACCGGCCTGGAGGTGGAGCGGGCCCTGATCGCCGCGCTGCGGGCGGATCCGGGCGTCGAGGTGATCGAACACGCGCTCGTCCTCGACCTGCTGCTGGACGCGGACGGCAACGCCGCCGGGGTGACCTTGCACGTCCTCGGCGAGGGGACGAGGGACGGCGTGGGCGCGGTAACCGCCCGCGCAGTGGTCCTCGCGACCGGTGGGATGGGGCAGGTCTTCGCGTCAACCACGAACCCGCCGGTGTCGACGGGCGATGGCGTGGCGCTGGCCCTGCGCGCCGGGGCGATCGTCACCGACCTGGAGTTCGTCCAGTTCCACCCGACCGCGCTGTGGCTGGCAGGAACCGGTGGCGATGCGGCTCCCGGTCCCAGCGACCCCGTGTCCGGCCAGCAGCCACTGGTCAGTGAGGCCATGCGCGGCGAGGGCGCCCGGCTGGTGGACGCCACCGGCGGCGCTGTCATGGCGGGCGTCCACCAGCTGGCGGATCTCGCCCCGCGCGATGTCGTGGCGAAGCAGATGTCGCGTGTGATGGCTGCTCAGGGCGTCGACCACCTGTACCTGGATGCCCGTGGGCTGGGCAGATCCACGCTGCTGCGGCGGTTCCCGACGATCACCGCACGCTGTCGTGCCGCCGGGGTGGACCCGGTCAGTATGCCGATCCCGGTCGCCCCGGCGGCGCACTACGCCAGCGGTGGTGTCCGGACGGACAGCTGGGGCCGCACCAGCGTCCCCGGTCTCTACGCCTGCGGTGAGGTCGCGTGCACAGGCGTGCACGGCGCGAACCGGTTGGCGTCCAACAGTCTGCTGGAAGGACTGGTCTTCGCCGCCAGGATCGCCACCGACCTCGCCCGCGGGCTGCCGACCCCCGCACGGCCCGCGGACCCGGTGGTGGGACGCGGCTCGGCCGGGCTCGCCGACCCGGTGGCCCGCGCGGACCTGGCCCGGGCGATGGCAGCCGGCGCGGGGGTACTGCGCAGTGCCGAGCGCCTGCGGACCACCGCCAGGACGCTCGCCGCCCTCGGGGAATCGCGGCGGTCCGGCGGGGGCACGGTCACAGCCGGACCGGATGCGTGGGAGATGACCAACCTGCGGACGGTCGCCACCGCGCTGGTCGCCGCCGCGGCGCTGCGTCAGGAGACCCGGGGCGCACACTGGCGAGAGGATTTCCCCAACGCCGACGATGTGGCGTGGCGTGGTCACATCATTACCCGGCTGGATGCGGAAGGCGGCTTGTCAGTGACCTACGAGGCGGCGAACGCTGCACGTGACATGGCCGCACCGGGTGGTTCGGCTGCTTCGCGCAGCGCAGGCACGGGCAGCGCAGGCACGCGCAGCTCAGGCACGCGCAGCGCAGGCGCGGACGCCGGCAGCGGCGTTGCCGGACGTGCCTCGGACGCGGCCTGATGCCCGTGTCGGCGCCGATCCGGGGCGCGCTGGTATCCGCCGGACTCGACCCAGGTATGATCATCGAAATCGTGCGTCGGGCCGTCTGTGAGGATCTTGCCGACGGCCCGGCGGGAGCGGTGGACGCGACGTCGGTCGCAACCGTGGCGCCCGACCTCCAGGGCCGGGCCGCGATCGTCTCGCGGGCGCGAGGGGTGGTCGCCGGTCTGCCGGTAGCGGCGGCGGTGTTCGAGATCGTACTGACCGAACAGTACGGGTCACGGGATGACGTGGCCGGTATCGAGCCGGCACCCCGGTCGGTATCCGAACGCGCCGGTGGACTGGAGATCACGATCAGCGTTTCGGATGGCGACCGGGTGGGCCCGGGCGACGCCGTCCTGACCGTTGCCGGCCCGGTGCGCGCTCTGCTCACCGCGGAACGCACCGCACTGAATCTGCTGTGTCACCTGTCCGGGGTTGCCACCGCGACCCGCCGGTGGGTGGACGCGGTCGACGGTACCGGCGCAGCGATCCGCGACACCCGCAAGACCCTGCCGGGGCTGCGTGCCCTGGAGAAGTACGCGGTACGTTGCGGCGGCGGGGTAAACCACCGTATGTCGCTGGCAGACGCCGCGCTGGTGAAGGACAACCATGTGATCGCCGCGGGTGGGGTGGCGGCGGCGTTCACCGCGGTGCGCACACGCTTCCCCGGTTTGGCGGTCGAGGTGGAATGCGACACGCAGGCCCAGGTGGTTGAGGCCGTGGCGGCCGGCGCGGACCTGATCCTGTGCGACAACATGACTCCCGACGAACTGCGCGAATCGGTCGCCCTCGCCCGCCCGGCCGGGGTGGCAGTGGAAGCAAGCGGCGGGCTGACGCTGGCGGTCGCGCGCGCGGTCGCCGAGACCGGCGTCAACTTCCTGGCGGTGGGCGCACTGACCCATTCCGCGCCCGCACTCGATCTCGGTCTGGATCTGAGTCTGGATCTCGTTCTGGATCAGCGCCTAGATAATCATATCGAACCGAACCAGGATCGTGATCTCTGATGCTGCTCGCGGTCGACGTCGGCAACACCAACACCGTCCTGGGAGTCTTCGACAACGACGAGCTCATTGATTCCTGGCGGATACGCACCGACCCGAACGCCACCGCGGACGAACTGTCGCTGCTGTTCCGCGGCCTGTTGCGCGGCTACGACGTCGACGGCGTATCAGTCTGCTCCACCGTGCCGGCGGCGCTGCGCGAGATCCGCCGCATGCTGGTGCGGACGTTCGACGGAATCCCGGCGGTCGTGGTGGAGCCGGGTACCCGCACCGGGGTGCCGATCCTCATCGACAATCCCAAGGAAGCCGGCGCCGACCGCATCATGAACACCCTCGCCGCCCACCACCTGTACGGGGGGCCGGCGATCGTCGTCGACTTCGGGACGTCCACGAACCTCGACGTCGTCTCCAGCCGGGGCGAGTTCCTCGGTGGCGCACTCGCCCCCGGTATCGAGATCGCCCTTGACGCGCTCGCGTCCCGGGCCGCGCAGCTACGGAAGGTCGAGCTCACACCGCCACGATCTGTGATCGGGAAGAGCACCGTGGAGGCACTACAGTCAGGGATGATCTACGGTGTGGTCGGCCAGGTGGACGGCCTGGTACGCCGTATCGCCGAGGAGCTGGACACCGAACCCGTGGTCATCGCGACCGGGGGGCTGGCGTCCCTCATCATCGCCGAAAGCGAGACGCTGGCGCACCACGAACCGCATCTCACCCTCATCGGCCTGCGGCTGGTCTTCACCAAGAACACGTAGACAAGGTTTTC
>NZ_CAUVXO010000287.1:4635-7627 GCF_963555865.1 Protofrankia sp. Cr1 | reverse complement strand
GGCAGTGGCAGTGTGAGGTCACCGACAGGGAGGCGCCATGCCCGTTCCCACGGATGTCCGGCTGGACGTGCGGATCCTGCTCGATACGGGTGACCACCTGGTGGCCGTCTACCTGCCGGCCGAAGCGGCCCACGTGCTGCCCGGCGGAACCGTCGAACCCGGTGAAGGCGTCGGCGCGGCCGCGGCCCGGCACCTGCGCGTACTCGTCGGCAGCGACCGGGATGCACGCACGCCGCCGGCAGCCACGGCCGTGCCTGCGTCAGTGGCGTTACCCGCCTTCGTGGGCTGCGTCGAACATGCGACCGGGCCAGCTGAGCACCGCACGATCACGACGTTGTTTTCGGCCGACGTCCCGGCCGGCACGGACATACCCGCCACGTATCTGGGCGCACCGCTCGTCGCGCTGTCCCTCGGGAGCCTCGATGAGCGATCATTGACTCCCCCGGCGGTCGCCGCTGTGGCGATCCGCTGGCTGGAGGACCGCTGGCCGACGTGGCGCGGCCTACCGGTGTCCGAGCCCGAGCCGTGGTGGAACCATCTACGCGGGTCCGCACAGTCTTTCCGTGCCCAACTGGATGCCCGCCGACACGAACTCGACGACACGTCCTTCCGGGACGCCGCCGTCGCCATGTGCGCACTCGTCGCCGCCGCCGACGGCACCATCGACGCGCGGGAGCGGGACGCGATGGCGACCATCGTCACCACCGACCGGGTCCTGAGCGCTTTTCCACCGGACGAACTGCTCGCACTGTTCGACGCGCACGTGGCGGCGTTTCGCGCGGATGCCGGCGAGGCCAGGTCCGCGGCGCTCCGCGAGATTGCCAAGGTGCGCGGGCGCAGGGTGCGAGCACGGTCAGTCGTCCAGTTCGGAGCGGTGATCGGACACGCTGACGGCACGTTCGACCCGGCCGAGCGGACCGCCGTCCGACAGGCGATCGATGTTCTCGGGCTCGATCCCACAACCCTCGCAGTCCAGGCAGTCCAGGCAGTGCGTCCGTGAGCACCACCGACCGTCCCTGAGCAGCACCGACGTCCCTGAGCAGCACCGATCACCCCTGGCCACCACCGACCGCTCCCGACGACCGAAGAAAGGCGGGCCGACCCGGTGGACACCGTCACGGCAGCCATGTCCGCACCCAGCACGTCCAGCACGTCGGTGGTGTTGAGCGCACGTGTGCTCTTCACGACCGGCGAGCGCATCATCGTCGCCAACCGCCGGGGGCAGGCATGGTGCACCCTGCCCGGCGGGAACGTGAAGCCGGGCGAGCGCGTGGAGCAGGCGCTGCACCGCAAGATCCGGGTGGAGACCGGCCTGGCCGTGCGCACCCTTGACTTCGTGGGATGCGTGGAGCACTCGTTCGTCGAGGCCGGCCGGGCGTGGCATGAGCTGAACATGGTGTTCGCGTCCACTCTGTCACCGTTCGCGGAGCTCGCCAGCCGGGAAGAGGCCATCGACCTGGGCTCGCTGGCCGTGGCCGACCTCGACGCCTTCGAATTCCGGCCCGCGCACCTGCGGACGGCCATTGTGAACTGGCTGAGCACCTACCGTCCGGGCTGGTACGGCCCGGACGGCCGTACCAGCTGACGCGGGTAGCGACAGGCCAGGCGAGCCTGTTCCGGTCCGCGGGGATTCGGATGTCCGGATGGATCGGGTCGCACAGCCGATCCGCACCGGCCGTCTCCGTATCATGTCAAACACCGATCACGATCAGCCACCGTGACGAACCCCACGTGTGTAACAGCCGGGGTACGGCCGATCCCATTGCGTTCCCACACAAACCGGCTGTGTAACCGATGAATATCACGCTGTCCGCCGAGACGCCGGAATGAAGATCCGTCCACAGGATGTACGTTGTTCAGCATCCGTTATGAATCCCGATCTACCGTTGGCGCCATGACGCCCGGATGGGCAGCCTCCGAAAGAGCGGCCCCGGCAACAGCAGCTGCTGACGGCACCGCCGTCGTACTACCGCCGGTCGCCATACCCCACCAACGCACGACGCACCCATTAATGCGGGAACTGCCTGGAGAGGGCCTGGCACATCCGCTTGCGCTGACAGGAATCCGTTGGCATCGCGCTCGCGCGGGCTGGCTGCGCCGGCCCGGGGCCCTGATCGGGATTTCCCTCGCCGTCCCGATGACGCTGCTCCTCGTGATCAGATTTCGGAGCGAGGTAGCCGCCACGCTGTCGAACGTCCCGGCTCCCAGCTGGCCCTGGCTCGTGGTGTGCGGGCTCGCCTCCGCCCTGTTTTTTCTGGCCAACGCACTCGCCCTGCGCGCGGCCAGTGGGCTGCCGCTGCGGCTGCCGACGGCGGCTGGGGTCCAGCTCGCGGCCGCGGCTGCAAACCGGGTCCTGCCGGCGGGCCTCGGGGCGATCGCGGTGAACGTCCACTACCTGGAACGCCAGCAACTCACCCGGTCGGCCGGGCTGAGCGCCGTCGCCGCCGTGAAGGTCGCCGTCGCCCTCGCGCACGTGGCCGGAATCGTGCTCGTCGCCGGCCTGGTCGGCGGTCGGGGGCCGGGTAACGCGCTTGGCACGCCCATCGGGCCGATCACGCGACACGTCGGGTCCGGGCCGGTCCTGGCATGCGTTGCCGGCTGTCTGCTCGCCTGCGTCGCGGTCGGCGGGCACCCCCGGGTCCGGGCCCGGTTGGGGCCCCCGCTGACGGCCGCGGGCCGGCATCTTCTGCTGCTCGCCCGGTCACCTCGACGGACGGCGATCCTCCTCGCCTCCGCCGCCGGCACCAAGATCGCACAAATCGTGGCCTTGGCTTCGTGCGTCTGGGCGTTCAACGGTTCGGGGTCGATGCTGTCCATCGCCACCATCTACCTGATCGGTGCAGCAGTGGCCGGAGCCGTGCCGACAGCCGGCAACGTCGGGGCGCTCGAACCGGCCCTCGCCCTCGGCCTCACCGCCGCCGGGGGCGAAGCCGCGTCCATGCTCGCCGCCGTTCTCGTGTACAGGCTGATCAGCTACTGGCTCCCGGTGCTG
>NZ_CAUVXO010000287.1:2695-4200 GCF_963555865.1 Protofrankia sp. Cr1 | reverse complement strand
CCTGCCAGTGCCTGTGCTTCCCGTCCGACCCGGAGTCCTTGATGTTGTGGCCGGCGCCGGTGGGTCAGCCGACGCCCAGACCCTTGGCGACCCGCGCGCCGAGGTCCGGATCGACCTGGCGCCAGTACTCGACGACACGCCGCTGGACCTCGGCCTGAACATCCTGGGACGCATGCCCGACGATGTTGCCCACCAGGTGGTCGCGGTCGGTGTCGGACATCACGTCTCGATACAGCGTGCCCGCCTGGCCGAAGTCGTCGTCGTCCCGCCGCAGCGTGTATGCCGACCGGACGAACTCGCCGTCGGCCTCCCACACGGCGTCGTCGGCGTACCGGGCCGCGTCGGCCCTGGGGCCGCCGTAGCTGTTCGGCGCGTACACCGGGTCGCGGGACGGCTCGTAGCGCATTGCGCCGTCCTTGTTGTAGGAGTTGACCGGCGACTTCGGACGGTTGATCGGTAGTTGCAGGTAGTTCGGGCCAATCCGGTGACGATGCGTGTCCGGGTAGGAGAACAGCCGGCCGAGCAACATCTTGTCCGGACTCGGGCCGATCCCCGCCACCATGTTCGCCGGCTCGAACGACGCCTGCTCCACCTCGGTGAAGTAATCGCCGGGATTGCGGTTCAGGACCATGCGTCCGATCGTGATCGGCGGGTAGTCCGCGTGTGGCCAGACCTTGGTCAGGTCAAACGGGTTGAAACGGTAGGTGGCGGCAGCCGCGAACGGCATGATCTGTATTTCCAGCCGCCAGGACGGATATTCACCGGCATCTACAGCCGATGCGAGATCACGAATGTGATAGTCGGGATCGACCGACACCGTCGCCTTCGCCTCAGCGTCGGTGAAGGTGTCGATGCCCTGCTCGGTCTTGAAGTGGTACTTCACCCAGAACCGTTCACGAGCCGCGTTCACCCACATGAATGTGTGACTGCCGTAACCGTTCATGTTGCGCCAGGAGCGTGGCGTCCCGCGGTCGCTCATCAGGATCAGCACCTGGTGGGCGGATTCGGGTGACAGCGTCCAGAAGTCCCACTGCATGTTGTTGTCCCGCAGGTGGTTGTCGGCACGCCGCTTCTGCGAGTGGATGAAGTCCTGGAACTTACTCGGGTCGCGTACGAAGAAGATCGGCGTGTTGTTGCCGACCAGGTCGTAGTTACCCTCCTCGGTGTAGAACTTGATCGCGAAGCCACGCGGGTCACGAACCGTGTCAGCGCTGCCGAGCTCCCCCGCCACCGTGGAGAAGCGGACGAACACGTCCGTGCGCCTGCCCACCTCGGCGAGGAACGCGGCCCTCGTGTAGGGGGTGACGTCCGCGGTCACCTCGAAGTAACCGTGCGCACCGCCCCCCTTGGCATGGACGACCCGCTCGGGCACCCGTTCCCGGTTGAACTGCGCCATCTTCTGGACCAGATAGTGGTCCTGGAGCAGCAGCGGGCCGTCCGGGCCGACGGACAGCGAGTGCTCGTCGCTGGCGGCCGGGATGCCCGCATCAGTCGTTGTCGCGGAT
>NZ_CAUVXO010000287.1:904-2209 GCF_963555865.1 Protofrankia sp. Cr1 | reverse complement strand
AGGTGGTCGAGACTCGGTCATTGAGGCTCACTCCTGTCCAGTCGTCGTGGCGGCCCTGTTCCTCGGTGCAGCCCTGTCCGTCGGTGCGGTCTGCCGCACCGACGGGGCCTGCGTGAAGAAGGCCTACCCGCCGGGGGCCGCTGGATACTCCCGGACCACGAACCGCAAACCACGAACCGCGAAGCAGGTCACCTATGCCGGCTCGTTCAGCCGCAGGACCGCACGCGTCTCGTGCTCGTGCCCGAGGATGGACAGCCCACCGGCGTCCAGCACGAACCGGGCGCCGAGAACCGGATCGAGCTCCAGCCAGCGCGCCACCAGCACCCGCAGCATGTGGCCGTGCCCGACCAGGGCTACGTCACCTCGTTCCAGGTACGACAGGACGCGTCCGATCACCACATCGGCGCGGCCGCCGACCTGGGCGGGGGTCTCACCTCCGCGGGTGGGTCCGGTCCACACCGTCCAATCTGGCACTGATCGGCGGATGTCAGGCGTCGTGACTCCCTCGAACTCTCCGTAGTTCCACTCGGCGAGATCGTCCCAGACCTCGAACCGCGCCACCCCTGCACCGGCAGCAGCCCGGTCGCGATGGTCGGCCGAACGGGTCAGGCCGGCGAGTTCGGCCGTCCGCAGGGCACGCTGCCTCGGGCTCGCCGCGACCAGGACGAAGGACCAGGCGGCGAGCCTGTCCGCAAGTCGGGCGGCCTGTTTCTCCCCGGCCGGTGTGAGTGGCACGTCTGTGACACCGGTGTGCCGACCGGACCGGCTCCACCCGGTCTCGCCATGGCGGAGCAGCACGAGCCGACCTGAGGGAACGGGGATTGCCGGCAACTCACACCACGCAGTCCAATGTCACTGGGCTCGACGACGACGGCGGCGGCGACGACCGACCCCGACAGCCAGTAGCAGGGCGCTCCCGGCTATGAGGACCCGATCCCACCGAACGGTGCGTCGCAAGCCGTATCCCGAACCGGTATCACCGGCAAGGAGCTGCCCATCCGGTGACGCACCGACGTCGAAAGCCTCCCCGTCCTCCCCGCGGAATCCCGTGGTGATCGCATCCGGCCCGGCGAAGCTACCGGAGATCACCTTCTGACGAAGTTCAGCCACCCGGCCCCTGATCTGCTCGCCGGTCCGCTCGACGACCCTTCTGGGACTCACGAGCTCGGCAATTGCATCCAGGGTTACCGCCAGCTCGGCACGGGTGTTCTCGATCTGCTGCTGGATGGCAGCCGGGTCCTGCGGCACCAATGTCGCCCTTCCTCCGCGCGATGACTGCCTACCTGGCCTTAGAGTGCCCGGCAA
>NZ_CAUVXO010000287.1:0-521 GCF_963555865.1 Protofrankia sp. Cr1 | reverse complement strand
AGCTCACCGGCCCCGGCGGGACCGGCGAAAACCGCGGCCCACGCGCCGGTGTTTACCCTGGTCGGGTGAGCTGCCGACGACGTCCGCGCTGGCGGCGACGGCGGCCGGGGCGCACTGTTCGCCCGCGTCTGTCCGCCGCGAGCGCGATGTGGCGCGGGCCATTCGGGCAGGGCGTTCGGTTCGCCGTGCCGTCCGTCGCGCTGGCGATGCTCGCCCATCTACCGTCGACCGGGCCGACGCCCGGTTTCGTGCCGATCCTCTTCATCACGGTTGGCCTGATCGCGCTCGCCACGGGCCTCACCGCCGGCGGACGTCTGCTGCCCACCGGCAGGCGCCCGGGGCTCGACGGACCGATGGGGTACGCGGTGGCGGTCATGACCCAGGCGGGCCTGCACGGGCTCCTCGCCATGTCCGCGTCGCCGCGAACATCCCACTCGTCCCTGGCCGCCCGCCTGCTCTGCCACCCGCCCGGCACCAGTGGCACCGCTCTCGGGCGCCTGGGAAACCCGGGCGCGGGCACT
>NZ_CAUVXO010000286.1:1828-7046 GCF_963555865.1 Protofrankia sp. Cr1 | reverse complement strand
GCCACGGAACCGCCAACAATGAAACTTTACTGCAATGCGTTCTAAAGTTCTACTAGTTCGCGTGGATAAGGTCTTTTCATGGGCGACGAGGACCCGCTCATCGGCTATCGCGAGATGGCCGAACGTGCCGGAGTGAAGCCCGGAACGCTGCGCAGCTACCGAGCGCAAGGCCGCCTACCGCTACCGGACGACGACTCCGTACCCGACCGGCCCCGCTGGCGCCTGTCGACCTTCCAGGCATGGATGGACAGTCGTCCCGGCCAGGGCACCCGTACCGATCTTCAGGACCGAGATTCGACAGATCACTAGCCCCGTGAGCCCCAGCATTCCCGCTCGAGCAGGCCGAGCAGCGCGAACCGCAGTAGATCAAAAATCGTTGGTGACCGGCCGCGCGCTACGCGTCCCCACGAGCCCGGAAGGCTTGTCACACAGGCCGCTACGTCCTGGTGAACCGGAACTGCGTGGACCCCGTCGTGATCCCGAGAGGGTAACGCTTGACTACCACGATCGAGTACCACCGCGCCCAGATACGCGGGCACGTGGGGTTTCGGGTGTGCTCGGTGCAGGACGCGGAGAAGTTGACGGCCTGGCTGGCTGCCGGTGCCGCTGTTCGCTGATGTGGCGCCGAAGGTGCTGGCTTCCTGGCGTGCGCGGGCCGCGGTGGAGTCGCCGTCCCATCTGCGCCGACGGCCGCAGGAAGCGACGGTGACGCTGTTATCCGCGTTGCTGGTGGGGCGGGAGGTGACCGACTCGCTGGTGGATCTGCTCATCGCCACGGTGCATCGGATCAGCGCCCGGGCCGAGCAGAAGGTGACCAACGAGCTGATCAACGCCTTCAGGCGGGTGTCGGGTAAGGAGAACATCCTGTTCCAGATCGCTGAGGCGTCGCTGGCTGAACCGGACGGTGAGGGCCGCGAGGTCGTCTTCCCAGCTGTGAGCGGGGGCGAGCAGACGCTGAAAGAGCTGGTACACGAGTACAAGACAAAGGGGCCGGTGTACCGCCGCACGGTGCAGACCACGCTGAAGGCCCAGCCTCGCTCCTTGATCCACGCCGCTATTGCCGGGCGCTCTTATTCAGCGGCCACCTGGCTACAGCGCCATCCAGACGTTCTTCGGCCGGGTGAACTCCCGGATCGCGTGGATTCCGCCCAGTCGACCCTGGCCGCTCTGCTTCACGCCGCCGAAGGGCGCTCCCGGGGGGATGCCGAGGAAGCCGTTGACCCAGATGTTGCCCGCCTCGAGCGCCGCGCAGACGCGGTGGGCGCGGCGCAGGTCGTCGGTCTGGACGTAGGCGGCCAGCCCGTAGGGAGTCGCGTTGGCGATCGCCACGGCGTCCGCCTCCGTGTCGAAGGGCGTCACGGCGAGCACGGGACCGAAGACCTCGTTCTGCGCGATGAAGTCGGTCGGCGCGACGTCGGCGAGGACTGTCGGTCCGATGAACCACCCGTCGGCGAGATCGCCGCCGAGGCGCTCGCCGCCGGTGACCAGACGATTGCCCTCCTTCTGCGCGGTGGCCACCATCCCCAGGATCCGATCGGCGGCGCCCTCGCTGACCACCGGCCCCATGACCGACGTCGCCGCGCTCGGGTCCCCCACCGGGATCTGACCGAGGATCGCGGCCAGTGTTGCGAGGAACGCGTCGTGGATGCTGCGCTGCACCAGGATCCGGGTGCCGAGAATGCAGCCCTGGCCCGAGAGCAGGACCGCTCCCGTCATGGCCTGCTGCGCGGCCGCGACGAGGTCGGCGTCCTCGAAGACGAGGTTCGCGGACTTGCCTCCGAGCTCGAGTCCCACCGGCTTGAGCGTCTCCAACGCCGAGGCGAGGATGCGCTTGGCCGTCTGACCGCCGCCAGTGAAGTGGATCTTGTCGACGTCGGGATGGCTGACCAGTGCCTGCCCACCGGCTGGTCCACCGGGCACCACGTTGATCACGCCGGGCGGGAAGCCGGCCTCCAGAAGCAGCTCTCCGATGCGCAGGCAGCCCCAGGGCGCGAGCTCCGACGGCTTGAGCACCACGCAGTTGCCCGCGGCCAGCGCGGGAGCCACGATCTGGCCGACGGAGACGACCGGTCCGTTCCACGGCACGATCACCCCGACGACGCCGTACGGCTCGTCGAGGGTGTAGTCCAGCGCCGGCACCGGCCACGTCCCGACGACCTCTCCACCGATCTTGTCGGCCCAGCCGGCGTTGTAGGTGAAGAGGTCCGCCGCGAGCAGCGGCGTGCTCGCGGCGATCATGGACGGCGTCCCGTTGTCGATCGTCGTGAGCTGCGCGATCGTCGCAGCCTCGCGACGGATGAGCCGGGCGGCCTCAAGCAGTAGCTCGCGGCGCCGGTCCAGCGGCGTGGCGCGCCAGCCGGGCAGCGCGGTGCGGGCCGCCCGCACCGCGGCGTCGACCTCACCCGCGCCGGCCATCGACACGCCGCGGGTCGGCTTCCCGGTGGCCGCGTACACGTGGGTGAACTCGCCTTCGCTGCTGTCTGACACCCGCCCGTCACCTATCAGCAGACCCGGGTTCGGCAGGACGGTGAGATCAGCGTCAAGGACAGTCATTGGCCAATTCTGGTGTGGCCTGCCCGCGATTGGGCGCATCCGCGGCGCAAACCGGGTTTGCGCGACACCGGACGTGTGGTGGGCAAGTGTGGGCACAGTGAGTCGACTACTCGAAGGCGTCCGCGTCCTCGAATCCGCGATGCTGTTCAATGGCGACACCCTCGGCACCCTGCTCGCCGACCTCGGCGCCGACGTGATCAAGGTTGAGTCGCCCGGCACAGGGGACTACCTGCGCGGCTTCCTCGGCCAGATCACCCCGCAGCACAGCCCCGCGCACATCCAGGTCAACAAGAACAAACGCAGCATCACCCTCGACCTGCGCCGGGACGAGGGCCGCGCGCTCTTCTACGAGCTGCTGTCCACCGCGGACGTGTTCGTCGACGGCTTCGCCGGCGACGCCTGTACGAAGCTCGGGATCGGTTACGCCCAGCAGCGAGCGGCGAAGCCCGACATCGTCTACTGCCAGTACTCCGGCTACGGCAGCGAGGGCCCGCTGGCCAGCATGCCGACCCACGGGCAGATGACCAACGCGCTGGCCGGCGCGCTGCCGGTCGAGATGGGCCCGGACGGGCTCGTCCGCCGGGTGCAGACGCCCGACTACCTGGGGGGCACCACCAGCGGCGGCGAGGGCACGGCCGCCGGAGCGGTCCATGCCGCGTTCCACGTCGCCGCCGCCCTGTTCCAGCGCGAGCGGACCGGCGAGGGCTGCTTCCTTGACGCCGCCGCCAGCGACGCGGTCATCGCGCAGGCGTGGATCGCCGTCACCTACAACCTCAACCGCGACCGGGTCACCGACCACGCGACGATGCCGAGGACCGAAGAAGGCGACAGCGGGTCGGCGTTCTACCAGTTCTACGAGGCGCGCGACGGCCGGTTCCTGCTGTTCTGCGCCACCGAGCCCAAGTTCTGGCGCGGCTTCTGCCTGGCCGTCGACCGCGCCGACCTGATCGACAGGCTCGACACCGGCGGGCCCGTCGACTTCGGCTTCGGCCTCCTCGGTCTGCGCCGGGAGCTTCAGAAAATCTTCCACACCCGCGACGCCGACGAGTGGGTCGCCCTCGCTCTCACCCACCACGTGCCGCTGACCCGGGCCAACCGCCTGCGCGACCTGCTTGACGACCCGCATGTGCGCGCCCGCGGCATCCTCGTCGAGGGCGAGCACCCGCTGGCCGGGCCCTTCACCTACGTCGGCGAGGCCGTCCGCGTCCAGGGTCAGCCGTGGGAGCTGCGCCGGCCCGCCCCCACCCTCGGCCAGCACACCGACGAGCTGCTCGCGGAGATCGGGCACGGTCCGCAGGATGTCGCGGCGCTGCGCGCAGCGAAGATCGTCTGATGGGCCGCGTGAAAGTGCCCTTCCCGCCCGGGAGGGTCACGCGGGACCCGCACGTCGGGACACTCGAACCATGAGCGTGACGACCGACCAGCAGGCAGAGTTCGAGCGGGCCTCCTCCAGCGTCTTCGTCCAGGAGGACCTCGCGCAGGATCGGACGGCGCTCGGGCGCCTCGTGGCGAGCAGGCAGCAGGAGTACCTGTCCACCGCGACCCCGGAGGCCATCCGCAACTTCGCCCACAGCTATGGCGACGACAATCCGCTGTTCTGCGACCCGGGTCACGGTGAGACGAGCCGGTGGAGCGGGCAGATCGCGCCACCGATCATGGCTGCGGTCCTCAACGCGCCGCTGCTGGGCGACCGGGACCCCTTGGCCAAGGGCGGCTCCTACCGGGGCATCCACGCCTTCGTCTCCGGCGGTACCTGGACCTGGTACCGGCCGGTGCGACCGGGTGACACCCTCTACAGCCTCTCCGGCCTGGAGTCGGTGGAGACCAAGCAGTCGGAGTTCGCCGGCAGCTCGGTCATCCGGGTCCTGCGCGACATCAAGGTCAACCAGCGTGCGGAGGTCGTCGGCGTCTACCGCACGCTCGTGATCTACACCGAGCGGAAGAAGGCGCGGGACAAGGGCAAGTACGCGGAGATCCCCGTGCCGAGCTGGGACGACGCGCAGCTCGCCGCCCTCGACGAGACCTACGCCGCCGAGACCCGCCAGGGGCGGGCCCGGCTCAGGTGGGAGGACGTCGAGGTCGGCCAGGCCATGGGAGCCAAGGCCAAGGGTCCGCTGACCACGACGGACATGATCATCTTTCACGCCGGCGGCTACGGCTTCGTGCCCTACGGGCTGAAGACCGGTCGCCGCGGCTGGGAGAACCGGCAGCGCATCCCGGCGTTCTACGTCAAGAACGAGTACGGCGTCCCCGACGTCGCCCAGCGCGTCCACTGGGACAACGCGTGGGCGCAGGCGATCGGCAACCCGCGCGCCTACGACTACGGCGTGCTGCGCGAGTGCTGGCTGCACCACTTCCTCACCGACTGGGCGGGTGACGACGGCTGGGTCGAACGCCAGCACGACGAGATCCGCAAGTTCAACTACCAGGGTGACGCCCAGGTGCTCGGCGGCGAGGTGACGGGCAAGCGGGTCGAGGATGGGCGCGCCCTCGTCGACGTCGCGGTGTGGGCGCGCAACCAGCGCGACGAGGAGACCGCCCGCGGGGCGGCGACGATCGCCCTGCCCAGCCGTGAGTATGGCCTGCCGGTCCTGCCGGCGGTGCCCATCGAGCTGAGCCGGGCCGCGACCGAGGTCATGGCCCGCCACGGCGAGCTGCTCCGCGA
>NZ_CAUVXO010000286.1:0-1143 GCF_963555865.1 Protofrankia sp. Cr1 | reverse complement strand
TGGCCGCGGGCGGCCCCGTCCAGGTCATCCGACGGGCAGCTCCGCCATCTCCCAGCCGAAGAGACGCTCGGCGTTGCGGTGGGTGATGGCGGCCCGGTCTTCGGCGGACACGCCCGCGAACAGCTCCGTCACGATCTTCTGGATGTGGGGGTAGGGCGTGTCCGCGTGGGGGAAGTCGGCCTCCCAGACGATGCGATCGACGCCGACCTGACCGCGCTGCTCCAGGCCCCACGGCTCCTCGATCATGCAGAAGGTGAAGTTACGCCTGAACACCTCGCTGGGCAGGACGTCGTTCGGCAGATGCGACCAGTAGCGGTGGCGCTCCCACTGGCGGTCCGCTCGCTCGAGCGCCGCGGGCACCCACCCGACGCCGCCCTCGGACCACACGATCTGCACGTCCGGGAACTTCGCGAAGACCGGGCTCATCGAGATGTCGACCGCGCAGACCCACGAGGCGACGGCCATCGTCGCGATCGGCACCGCGAAGGACGAGTCGGCAGAGCCCATGTAGAGCTGGCCGCTGGAGCCGATGTGCATGCACGCCGGCACCCCGGTCTCGGTGACTGCCTGCCACAGCGGGTCCCAGTCGGCCTGCCAGTAGGACGGGAGGCCGAGCGGGGCGGGGTTCTCCGGCAGGCAGATCGCCCTGGCACCGTTCGCGACACAGCGGCGCAGCTCGGCAGCGGCGGCCTGCGGGTCCCATAGGGGCGCGATCGTCATGGGGACGTAGAGCCCGCGCGGACCGGCGGGGCACCACTCGTCGAGGACGAAGTCGTTCCAGGCCCGGACGCAGGCGGCGGCCAGCTCCTTGTCCTTGAAGGACGCGAACAGGGCGCCACCGAACCTGGGCAGAGACGGGAAGGCGACCGAGGCGCAGACGCCCTGCGACAGGAGTTCCCGAGCGCGGGCCACCGGGTCATAACACGCGGGGATCATGTCCTCGAAACGCTTGGGCTCCAGCCCCCAGGTCTCGATCGGCTTGCCGGCGACGGCGTTGAGGCCCATGGTCGCCTCGCGGGTGTCCTCGTAGGTCCAGTACTGCGTACCGTCGGGCTCCTCGCGCACCTGGGGCGCGGTGGCCTTGAACTTCTCCGGGACCCGGTCCTGCCACACACCGGGCGGCTCGATGATGTGGTCGTCGAC
>NZ_CAUVXO010000285.1:6342-7336 GCF_963555865.1 Protofrankia sp. Cr1 | reverse complement strand
TCAGCGGTCCGGTGCTCGGTCGGGTGGTCGGCCCACGTCTGGTAGTGCGACTGGGCCTGCTGGTGCTGATGGGTGCATCCCTCTTCCTGGTGGCCGCGGTCGACCCGCGGATCGACGACCTGAGGTTCGCGGTGGCCATGGCGGTGCTGGGTGTCGGGCTGGGACTACTGGCATCACAGCTCGGCAACGTCGTGCAGTCCTCGGTCGGCGAATCGGACCGTAGCCAGGTCGGGGGCTTTCAGTACACCGCCCAGAACCTCGGTTCGGCACTCGGAACCGCGCTGATGGGAGCAATCGTGATCAGCGCCCTTTCCGTGGCGCTCCAGAATCGCGTCGAGAACGACCCGCGGATCTCCGAGCCCGTCCGAGCGCAGGTCGGGGTGCAGCTTGAGGCCGGGGTCGGCTTCGTGTCCACCGAGCAGGTGCGGGCCGCGTTGGCGAGCACCGCGATACCGCCGGCGCAGGCGCAGGCCCTTGTCGAGCGCTACGCCGACGCGCAGCTCGCCGGACTGCGAGCAGCCATGCTCACCGCCGCAGCCGTGGCTCTCGTCGGTCTGGCCTTCACCCGATCCCTTCCAACCGTACCGATTGTCGCGGGTGCGCAGCACGCTCACGCGGGCGCCCACAGACGCGCCACGATATGATCATCGTAGCCACTGGCCAACCACCGATCGCCGTTGTCGGGACTGGTCGCGCTCCTACCGGTGGGCGGGCAACCGCGGTGCTTTGGACAGCAGGGCAAGCAACGTGCGCAGCTCCTCTGGAACCGGCTCGCTGAAGCGCCGCACGAGTCGGTGTCCAGCCCGGTCAACCTCCAGGGTGTAGGTGAAACGGTCGGGGCGGGCCGCCGGGGTGGAGGCGCGGTCTGGACGGTTTGCGGTAGCCTCCACATCAGCGGCGAGGCCACGCAGCTGTGCGGCTTCGTCGGCTGGGAGCTCGGCGGTGTCCAGGCCACGCCTGATCGCCTGTCCGACGAAACCTCCTGATCGCTCCA
>NZ_CAUVXO010000285.1:2011-5979 GCF_963555865.1 Protofrankia sp. Cr1 | reverse complement strand
GGCCCGGAACGTGGAGTTCGGCCGCAGCTGCGGCGCCCGTAGCGTGTCGTACCAGATGAGCCCCGCCTTCTCCCACGCCTTGCCGCCGATGGCCGCCGCGGCGAGGTAGAAGGCATGGTTGGGGATGCCGGAGTTGATGTGTACACCGCCGTTGTCGGTCGTGGTGCGCAGGTAGTGGTCCATATGGCCGGGCTGGTCGTCGGCCCCGAGTACCGGATCGTCGAACGCCGTTCCAGGTTCCTTCATGGACCGCAGCGCGACCCCGGCCACACCGGGTGCGAGCAGATCCGCACCGATCAGCCAGTCGGCCTCCTCGACGGTCTGGCCCAGCGCGTACTGCTTGACGAGTGAGCCGAAAACGTCGCTGACAGACTCGTTGAGGGCGCCGGGCTGGTTGAAGTACATCAGCTGCGCCTCATCCTCGGTCACGCCGTGTGTCAGCTCGTGTCCGATGATGTCCAGCGAGGTGGTGAAGCCCTTGAACATCTCGCCGTCACCGTCGCCGAACACCAGCTGCCGACCATCCCAGAAGGCGTTGTCGTAGTGGTCGCCGTAGTGGACCGTCGCGTGCAGCGCGACTCCCTCGTCGTCGATGGAGTCACGGTCGTAGACGGTCTGGAAGAACGTGAACGTCGAGCCGAGACCGTCGTATGCCTCGTTGACGGCGGCGTCGTCGCTGGCAGTGTCTCCTTCGGTGCGTACCGCCCGTCCCGGCAGGGTCTCGGTGCCGGCGGCGTCACCGATCACCCGGTTGGCTGTTCCAGTCGGCGCCAGCCGGGGCACCAGCGTGCCTTTGGACCCGCCCCGCAGCAGGGCGTTGTGTACGCGCACGGAACGCACCGAGGTGTCGCGGGCCAGCGTGGAAAGCGCCCAGGAGCGCTGGTCGTCGGTGCCGTTGCGCGCGATGCGTTCGAGCATGTGCGGCGGTACGGCGCACGGCGTGCAGCGATGGTACCCAGCCATGACAGACAACCCCCGGAGGACGAATGCGAACGTCGGATCCCGGTCTCGTCGGCCGCGGCGTCACCGAACCGCTGGCCGCAGCGTCACGGACCCACCACAGACCATGACGGATATTACATTATATGTCTACCGTTGTTGTGACTACATTGTTTTTCACTGATATGCCTGGGCCGCACTGCCTGGGCCCTCTATCCGACGAGGCCGGTCATGCGGGAGAATCGGCCCCATGCTGCGGGTGGGGCTGACCGGTGGGATCGGCGCGGGCAAGAGCGCGGTGGCGCGGCTGTTGATTGATCACGGTGCCGTCGTCATCGATGCGGACGCGATCGCCCGGGAGGTCGTCGCCGTCGGTACACCGGGGCTGCGGGCCGTCGTGGACGAGTTCGGGCCGCAGATGCTGTGCGCCGACGGCAGCCTCGATCGGGAGGCGCTCGGGGCTGTCGTGTTCGCGGACCCCGCCGCCCGCCGCCGCCTTGAGGCGATCACACATCCGCTGGTCGGCGCGGAGGCGACCCGTCGCATGGCCGATGCTCCGGCCGACGCGGTGGTCGTGTACGACGTGCCGTTGCTCGTCGAGGCCGGCCTGTCCGGCGGCTACGACGTGATCGTCGTCGTGGTGGCGCCACGCGAGGTCCGCCTTGCCCGCCTGGCCGATCGGGGGCTTGCGCGGGAGCAGGCGCTGGCGCGGATGGCCAACCAGGCGTCGGACTCCGCCCGCCGCGCGGTGGCCGACATCCTCGTGGACAACAGCGGCAGCCCGGAAGATCTTCATGACCAGGTGGCTGAGGTGTGGAAGCGTCTTTCCGCGTCCATCGCGTAGGCCGGACGGAAACTGTCGGACCTCTGTGGTGTTGTAGGACACGTGAGCCCCACTGCCGATCGCCCCGGTAAGGACATCGAGCGTTCGACTGCGCCGTTGCGGGTCGTGTCGGACTTCGAGCCGGCCGGCGACCAGCCGGCCGCGATCGCGGAGCTTGCCCGCCGCGTCCGTGCCGGTGACACCGACATCGTCCTGCTCGGCGCGACCGGTACCGGCAAGTCGGCGACCACCGCGTGGCTCGTTGAGGAGCTGCAGCGCCCGACACTGGTGATGGCGCCCAACAAGACCCTCGCCGCGCAGCTGGCCAACGAGTTCCGGGAGTTGCTGCCGGACAATGCCGTCGAGTACTTCGTGTCGTACTACGACTACTACCAGCCAGAGGCCTATATCGCCCAGACCGACACCTACATCGAGAAGGACTCGTCGATCAACGAGGAGGTCGAGCGGCTGCGCCATTCGGCCACGATGAGCCTGCTCACGCGTAGGGACGTGGTGGTCGTGGCGAGCGTGAGCTGCATCTACGGTCTGGGCACCCCGCAGGAGTACATCGAACGCATGGTCCGGCTGCGGGTCGGGGAGGAGATCGAACGCGACAGGTTGCTGCGCCGGTTCGTCGACGTCCAGTACACCCGCAACGACCTGGCCTTCACCCGTGGGACGTTCCGCGTCCGCGGCGATACCGTCGAGGTGTTTCCCGCCTATGAGGAGCTCGCAGTCCGGATCGAGATGTTCGGGGACGAGATCGAACGGCTGACCTATCTGCATCCGGTGACCGGGGAGATCGTTCGCGACGCGACCGATGTGTTCGTCTTCCCCGCCACCCACTACGTCGCCGGCCCGGAACGGATGGAGCGGGCGATCGCGGGCATTGAGACGGAGCTGACCGAGCGGCTCGCCGAGATGGAGCGCCAGGGAAAGCTGTTGGAGGCCCAGCGGCTGCGGATGCGCACCACCTATGACATCGAAATGATGCGCCAGGTCGGTTTCTGTTCGGGTATCGAGAACTACTCCCGGCATATTGACGGGCGTCCCGCCGGCACGGCGCCGTACACGTTGCTCGACTACTTCCCGGACGACTTCCTGCTGGTCATCGACGAGTCGCACGTCACGGTCCCACAGATCGGCGGGATGTTCGAAGGCGACATGTCCCGCAAACGCAACCTGGTCGAGCACGGCTTCCGGCTGCCCAGCGCCATGGACAACCGGCCGTTGCGTTGGGAGGAGTTCTGCGCACGCATCGGCCAGACGGTGTATCTCTCGGCGACACCGGGGCCATACGAGATGGCCCGTTCCGACGGGGTGGTCGAGCAGATCATCCGTCCGACCGGCCTGCTCGATCCGGAGGTCGTCCTGAAGCCGACCCAGGGTCAGATCGACGACCTTGTCGGCGAGATCCGGACGCGTGCCGAACGTGACGAACGGGTGCTGGTCACGACGTTGACCAAGAAGATGTCCGAGGATCTCACCGACTATCTCCTCGAACTCGGTATCCGTGTCCGCTATCTGCACAGTGAGGTCGACACCCTGCGTCGCATCGAGCTGCTCACGGAGCTGCGCCGGGGCGAGTTCGACGTGCTCGTCGGCATCAACCTGCTGCGGGAGGGTCTGGATCTACCCGAGGTCTCACTGGTCGCCATCCTGGATGCGGACAAGGAGGGCTTCCTGCGGTCGGACAAATCGTTGATCCAGACCATCGGCCGGGCGGCCCGGAACGTCTCCGGTCAGGTGCACATGTACGCCGACAAGGTGACCCCGTCGATGCGCAGGGCCATCGACGAGACGAACCGCCGGCGCGTGAAGCAGATCGCCTACAACACCGAGCGCGGTGTCGACCCGCAACCGTTGCGCAAGAAGGTCATCGACATCCTCGATGACCTTGTGCGGGAGAGCGCAGACGGTGAGATGATCGGCGGTGGTGGTCGCGCACAGTCCCGTGGGAAGGCCTCGGTTCCCGGCATGTCCTCGAAGGGCGCGTCGGGGAAGACCGGTCGGGATGGCGCGGTCGGACGGCACGCGGCGCAGTTGGCGGGGATGCCTCGAGCCGACCTGGCTGCGCTCATCCGCCAGCTCGACGACCAGATGCACGAGGCTGCCAAAGAGCTGCAGTTTGAGCTGGCCGCTCGCCTGCGCGACGAGATCTCCGAGCTGAAGAAGGAACTACGGGGCATGGAAGCAGCCGGAACAT
>NZ_CAUVXO010000285.1:0-1403 GCF_963555865.1 Protofrankia sp. Cr1 | reverse complement strand
AGCCCGCTATCTGTTACATGTTCGAACTATCTCGTCCCCGCGAACCGTCAAAATCTATGTATTCAGTAGCTCCGCAGAAAATTCATGCCGACGATATTTTCGATCGAATTTTTGATCAGTTCTGGATCTCCAATTGTGATCAGTACCTCGAATATCAAGATCAGATCCTTGTGGCCTGGCTCTTGGTACCGCTTATCTTCCTCACTCTCTTCCGGGTCATCCATATTTTGATCGAGTCGAGCCTCGAATCCGGTTCCATCAAGGGAGTAGTACTCGCCCAAGTAGCTACTGCTGCGGGCCTGCGGTTTTGTTCCCAGCGCGTCGCCGAGCTCCTCGGCCAGCTTGTCGATATCCGTCCGAGGGGAGCCGTAGAGGAGTATCTCGTTCATCATTTTGGAAAAACAATGGAAGGAGATCTACACAAATTAGTCATAATTTGCTGATGTCTTTTTCAAAAGCTCCATTCCTGTAACTTTGCGAACCGTTCCATCGAATTCTTCTGCCTCCATGTCGATGGCCACTTGAAATAGTAACGAAATATCCTTTCTGTCGGGTAGATGGTACCCATCGTCATCCTCCTCATCCGCAAAATCGGCGTATTTGTTTGGCTTGAGGCTGCCTCGGATGTGATCCGAATCGAATTCGTAGTAGAAACCTATGTAGCTACTCTCACGCGCTTCTGGCTCAATCTTGAGGGCATCGGCGAATTCGGCGGCGAGATTTTCGATGTCGGATCGCTGCGTTCCGTAGAGGTAGTACGTAGTCACGACTTCGGTAGCACGATCGAAGGTGCCTTGTTCTGGGCTGTCGCGACATCTTTATAAATCATAAAGTTTACTTTCCTTCCGGCGATTTCGGACATCTCATATCGTAGATCAAACAGATTCAACGCCCGCAGATATTCCTCTTCCGCGCGGTTGAGAGGGCCGGTTCGAGTCCCTCGACCGCGAAGACTCATACCTAGGTCACGTGCCCGTTCGAGTAGCGACGGGTCGGCTACGGCGACGTCGAAGTCGCTTCGTCTACCCAAGTCAAATGGTATCCGATCTCTGAAGCTGATGCCGGTTACCGAGCTTCCTTGCATGATGCCTTGTGCCTTCGGGTATCCGGCCTGTTGTAAACCTTCATGGAGTGAATCGGAGAACCGGCGGAACTCCTCCTGATCGGCGAAGCCGAGTGGGATGCCGTTTCGGATTTGATGTTGCGATCCAAGAGTCGATCGACGTGCGTTTCTTGCCGTGTTGTGGGCGTTGCCGAGGGGTTCTCCGGCGGCCATGATTATATGCCCGTCGGGGGTCACGGCGGCCTGGTGGGGGAGCAGGCTCTTGACCAGGGTGGTGGTGTAGGCGCGGGCTCCGCGCAGGTTTGTGGTGATGGTGCCCAGGTGGGTGCGGGTGGCGGTG
>NZ_CAUVXO010000284.1:3265-7013 GCF_963555865.1 Protofrankia sp. Cr1 | reverse complement strand
GGGTGAGGATGGCTCGGTGCGGCTGTGGGATACCGCGACCGGCCGTGAACTGCGCACCCTGACCGGCCACACCGGCTCGGTGTTGTCGGTGGGGTTCTCCCCGGACAGCACCATGATCACCTCCGGGGGTGAGGATGGCTCGGTGCGACTGTGGGACACCGCGACCGGCCGTGCGCTGCGTTCCCTGACCGGCCACACCGACGGGGTGTGGTCGGTGTGGTTCTCCCCGGACGCCACCATGATCGCCTCCGGGGGTGCGGATGGCTCGATTCGGCTGTGGGATACCGCGACCGGCCGACAGCTGCGCACCCTGACCGGCCACACCAACTGGGTGTGGTCGGTGGGGTTCTCCCCGGACGGCACCATGATCGCTTCCGGGGGTGCGGATGGCTCGGTGCGGCTGTGGGATACCGCGACCGGCCGTGAACTGCGCACCCTGACCGGCCACACCAGCTCGGTGTTGTCGGTGGGGTTCTCCCCCGACGGCACCATGATCGCATCAGGAGGCGACGACAACACGGTACGGCTGTGGGACACCACCACCGGTACCGAGATGCGCTCCCTGACCGGCCACACCCGCCAGGTGTTGTCGGTGGAGTTCTCCCCCGACGGCACCATGATCGCATCAGGAGGCGACGACAACACGGTACGGCTGTGGGAGACCGCCACCGGCCGCCCGATCGCGACCATGATCGGTGCTCGGGACGGGTGGGCGGTCCTGCTGCCGGACGGTTCGTACAAGCTAGTCGGCGAGCCGGATGGCTCCTTCTGGTTTATGATCAAGAACGTCCGTTTCGAGCCTGGCGAGCTGGACGGCTACGACCCGGCCGTCCGGCGCGTCCCGGCGGACGCGCCGCTGGTCCTACCAGGCGGCTGACGCACGACAACTGACACACACCGGCGGGCCGACCATCGTGTCGGAGCAGTGGCGTACAGTCAGAAAACTATGACGAAAGATCAGCCATGTCGCGCCTTCGGCGATGAATCCTGCCGTAGCGGGATATACCGGCTGGCCATAGTACAGGTTGCCATCGCCGATCTCGCCAAGGCTCGTACGTTGCTACGCACCGCGCTCGGTCCGAAACCCCCACTGACCTACGAGCACATGCGCAAACACGAAGAGCCTCTGCTGTGGCTCGCCGATGGGTTCGCGTGGGCCGAAGGGAAAGGAGGGATCTGGACCGTGTGGGCGCGGTCAGCCGCGGTGCCCTGCGCTGGGCCCGGATAACGCAAACCCCGGCCGCTCCTCGTCCGGGGAGGGACCGGGGTTACTTCCTCAGCTACTGCCTCGGCGGTTCAAGTATGCACGGCGAAACGCGGTCGCGCAACGCGACACCGATCCTGCCCGCCGGCGGGCCACCCTGCCCGGTCAGGAGCGGCTGAGGATGACGACGCTGCGTGGGCCGACGTCGATGGTGGGGCCGACCAGGCTGGTCGGAACGGATCGTGGCGGGTCGGGGACGGTGGTGTCCAGCACGACCCCCCAGCCCGTGCCGGGGAGGGTGAAGGTCACCGGTTCCCAGTAGGCGTTGAAGGCCAGCAGCAGCTCGCCGGCCTCAGCCCCGCCATCGTCGCCGGAATTGTGGCCGGGACCGTTGCCGCCGCGCAGGTGGGCGGCGAGTGCGTGGGCAAACGTCGCCTGCCAGTCGCCGTCGGTCATGGGCTGCCCATCCGGACGCAGCCAGGTCTGCACAACGCCGCCGCCGGCCGCGGGCGGGGCGCTGGTCGGGAAACGGCGGGCACGCAGCACCGGGTGCTCGCGGCGTAGCCGGATCAGGCCGGCGGTAAAGGCGATGAGATCGGCGCGGTCCGGGTGGTCCGGGTGGTCCGGGTGATCAAAATGGTCGGCGTTGCCAGCTGCGGCGGCGGCCCAGTCCATCCAGGAGATGGCGTTGTCCTGGCAGTAGGCGTTGTTGTTGCCGTGCTGGCTGCGGCCGAGTTCGTCGCCGTGAGAGAGCATCGGCACGCCGTCGCTGACCAGGAGGGTGGTGAGCAGGTTGCGTTGCTGGCGGGCGCGTAACGCCAGCACGGCCGGGTCATCGGTGTCGCCCTCTGCGCCGCAGTTCCAGGACCTGTTGTCGTCGGTGCCGTCCCGGTTCCCCTCGCCGTTGGCCTCGTTGTGCTTGGCGTCATACGACGTCAGGTCACGCAGTGTAAAACCGTCATGACAGGTGATGAAGTTGATGCTGGCCACCGGGCCGCGGGTCGGATACAGGTCGGAGCTGCCGGCCAACCTCGTGGCCAGCGCCGGAACCTTGCCATCCAGACCCCGCCAGAAGTCGCGGACGTCGTCACGGTAGCGGCCGTTCCATTCCGACCAGCCGGCCGGGAAACGACCGAGGTCATAGCCGTCAACGCCGGTATCCCACGGCTCGGCGACCAGTTTCACCGCGCACAGCACCGGGTCCGCCGCAATCGCGTCCAGGAAGGCGGAGTACACATCCCACCCGGCGTCCTCGTCACGGGCCAGCGACGCGGCGAGGTCGAAACGGAAACCGTCGACGCCCATCGCCACCACCCAATACCGCAATGCGTCGAGTACCAGGCGCAGCGCCGCGGGATGCGCGAGATCGAGGGTGTTACCGGTGCCGGTGGTGTCATAGTAGAAGCGCCGCTGCCCGGGGACGAGCCGATAGTAGGCGGCGTTGTCCAGACCGCGGTAGCACAGCGTCGGGCCGTTCTCGTTACCCTCGGCGGTGTGGTTGAACACGACGTCCAGCAGCACTTCGAGCCCGGCGGCGTGCAGCGCCTCGACCATGGTCCGGAACTCGTCGACCTGCCCGCCGGGGACCGACGTCGCCGCGTATTCGCCGTGCGGGGCGAAATAGCTGATCGAGTCGTATCCCCAGTAGTTGCGCAGGCCCTTGTCGAGCAGGACGCCGGAGTGCAGGAAATGGTGCACCGGCATCAGCTCGACGGTCGTCACACCCAACCGGAGCAGATGGTCGACGGCCGCGGGTGAGCCGAGACCGGCATAGGTGCCGTGCAGCGACGCCGGCACATCCGGAGCCAACTGGGTGAAGCCCTTGACGTGGGTTTCGTAGATAACGGTCTCCGACCACGGCACCCGGCCCGGCCCCGGGGCGGGAGGCTGCCCGGGCGCCACCACCACCGACCGGGGTACGAAGCCGGCCGAGTCGGCGTCGTTGCGGCGGTCCGGCTCACCGGGGATGTGCCCGAGCACCTCGGGCCCCCATCGCACCGTTCCCGTGACAGCGCGAGCATAGGGGTCCAACAGCAGTTTCGCCGGATTACACCGCAGCCCGGCGGCGGGATCCCACGGGCCGGACACCCGGAACCCGTAGTGGTCCCCAGCTCGTACGCCGGACACATGGCCGCGCCAGGTGCCCGAATCGTCCTGCTCAAGGGGCACCCGCGTCTCGCCGCCGCCGCCATTGCTTTTGCCGCTGCCGCCGTTGTCATCGAACAGGCAGAAGTCGACTGCGTCGGCGACGGCGGACAACACGCCGACATCAGCGCCGTCCGCGCGCAGGTGGACCCCGAGCGCGGACGTGGCGACCTTCCCGCCAGTCGTCGCGCCTGCCGATGGGCCGAGGGAGCTGTACGTCATGGCCGTATTATCCTTACCCTTGGTAACGATCACATTAACATGCTCTGTCTCAGACCGGCGACCGGCGACCGGGGCGCGGCGTCGCGGGACTGTTGCCGGGCGCTCTTTGGGAACGATGTGAATCTGGTGTTGTGGTAGGAGCATCAGATTCACATCGTTAAGAGCGCCCGGCAATAG
>NZ_CAUVXO010000284.1:0-2623 GCF_963555865.1 Protofrankia sp. Cr1 | reverse complement strand
CACGACACCGACCCCGAGCACCGCGCTCAGCGCACGTACACGGCGGACCATACGGGCATTATGCGGTTTCCAGGCATGACAGTTCGGACAGACTACGCCTTGGCCTCGGGCATCGACACCGGCGTCGCAGCGATCGTCGACCAGACCTGCCCGCTGGCCGACACGGCCGAGGGCCTGCGCCACGCTGAGCACCACACCACGTACTTTGCGCACCGACTACCGATTGATCACCAGCACCCCTTGCCAACCTCCAAGCCAAAACGTACAGTTTACTGTACGTACAATTTTCTGTACAAAAATGAGAGGGTTACATGAGGACGATGACCTACTCGGAGTCGCGTGCGCGGTACGCCGAAGTTCTCACCGCGGTAGTCGAAGACAGAGAGGAGGTCGTCATCACACGCGCCGGCCACGAACCGGTAGTGATCGTTTCCTTGGATGACTACCAGTCACTCAAGGAGGCGGCGTACCTCCTTCGCAGCCCGGAGAACGCACGCCGGCTGCTGACCGCCATCGACCGCCTTGAGAGCGGTGGCGGCACCGTGCGGGACCTCGCCGAGTGAAGCTGGTGTGGGACGAGAACGCCTGGGAGGACTACCTATGGTGGCAGACCCAGGACCGCAAGCTGCTCACGCGCATCAACATCTTGATCCAGAACATCGCCCGGAACGGAAACGAAGGTATCGGCAAGCCGGAGCCGCTGACGTACGGGTTCCAGAGCTACTGGTCACGGCGCATCAATGACGAGCACAGGCTCGTCTACAAGATTAGTGGTGACGACATTCGCATAGCCCAGTGCCGCTACCACTATGTGTGAGGCGCCAGGCCGACCGGCGCGGGGCAGCCGTGGGCGCCCTCCGGGTGGTACCGACGACGATCTCAGCCGCGGTCCAGGGACGGTTTCGGTCGCTGTCGACGTCGATGAATCCGCCGCGGTCCTCGAATGCAGCGGCCAGCTGCCGGGCGACCCGGGATTTCCCGCTCCCGGGCTGGGCGACCAGAAAGATCACCAGGGGATGCGGCACCGGCCGGGCGTCGCCCCCGCCGTCGGGGAACGCCGCTGGCATCCGACGTTCCGTCAGCGGGACGGGATGACCTGCGTCGGTCGGTCCAGCCAGAACACCTGACCGTCACAGGTGACAGTCAGGCCGAACCGGGTGCACGGGGGCCGCCCCACCGCCACCCACCAGTCGTACGCCGTCTCCAGCTCGTCCCACAACCGGCGCGGACCATACTGCGTCACCTCATGCTCGTCCGTCCCGGCGGTCAGTGAGGCCCATGACTGGGAATCGGCGTGGGACAGCAAGAGCGTCTTCGCCGGGCCGCCCTCGTCTATCTGCCCGTTGGTGCAGTCGGACAGCCAGGTGCCGACCGCGAACCCCGCCTCGAAATCGTTTAAGGGCTCATCCAGATATCGACGGGTGGTCCTGACGTCCGCGTCGTCCTCGCCCAGCCACCACACATGCGGGTCGGTCCGCTGGTTACGTAGCCGCATGAAGCCCGCCTCGCCGTGAAACCTGCCCTGCGCCGTGCCGTCGGCATCCACGGCAAGGGCGAGCAGCGCCCCCTCGAAGGTGCCGACGTAAGGCAGCACGATCCGTCCCCCGGGGCGGGTCTGCTCGATCCAGGCGTACGGGACCGTGGACGCGGCCGCCGTCGCGACAAGGCGGTCATACGGTGCGTGCTCGGGATACCCGCGCACACCGTCACCTGTGATCACCGTGACCGGATGGCCTGTCCGGCGAAGCGCCGCTCTCGCGTGATCGGCTATCGCCCGATCGATCTCCATGGTGGTGACCTGCCCGGTACGGGTCCGCTCCGCGAGAAGCGCCGCGTTGTAGCCGGTACCCGCGCCAATCTCCAGAATATTCATCCCCGCACGTACGTCGAGGATGTCGAACATACGATCCATCACCCACGGTGCGCTGCTCGAACTGGTCGGAACAATGCCCTTGCCGTCGTACCTGTCCGTCCCATCCTCCACCTGGATGGTGATCGCTCTGTCGCTGCGACACAGCTCCAGCCACCGTTGCCGGTCCTCGTCCCGGCGTAGCGGGACGAGGAAGAAGCCGTCTTCGCCGGTAACCCAGATCTCGTCCGGGATGAAATCCTCGCGGTTCACGCCCGCCCGGTCCCGCGGCACAGCTGACAGGTCTTCTGCTCCTTCTTGCCGTCGTTGGTGACCTCGACCGTCCCCGCACCGGCGCATCCCGGACAGTCCACCGGTCTCGAGTGCTTGCCCACCCGAACCGCCTTTCGTGGTCGGCGCAAGGTCTCTTTCCCACATGCTCCCACTCCGGGATGCGCATTTCCCCTGTCCCGCCGTGCATCCGGCCGGCGCGGTGAACAGGAGTTCCAAAAATGATCTCCTGTTACTGGTCAGGTTCCGGTGACCAGGCCGCGGACACGGGCCTGGGTGAGCCAGCCCGGATACTCGTACATCAGCAGGTCGAAGAGCTGGTCTTCGCCGATCGCCGTCGGGTCGGCGAGCGAGAAGAAGTTCGCGTTGTCCAGGAACCGCCCGGTCATCTCATCCAGTTCCTCCAGGAAGCTGAAGTTGCTCTCAAGCATACGGTCGACAAGGCCACCGAGACCCCCGCGCTTCGGCATTGTCACACTGCCG
>NZ_CAUVXO010000283.1:6692-8070 GCF_963555865.1 Protofrankia sp. Cr1 | reverse complement strand
AGAATGGTGCACGAGCCCGTTGAGCGAGCTCATGTCTTCGTATAATGGCGGTCACGAACCAAACGCTACTTCCGTGACGTCGCTCGCGATGTGAACCGACTCATGGCCATAGACGTCAGGCCGGTCTACTCGCAATACAAGGCAGAATCTACGATCAGCACCGTACGCTCTGCGTAGCACATCGAACTGGGAGCGTAAGAAATATGCGGCAGCAAGATTGGTAATACCGGACTGGCCCGCAATCAAAAAAAGCGGTCGGCCACGCGAGAGAGAAAATGCTCTTGCAAGTATTACATATTCTCGCTGGTTGGCTTCGCAGATGAACTCGGTATTGCCTGCGACGATAGCGATCGAATCATGTCGGTCCCGATCGTATGGTTTGAACCTCACGCCAGGGAGGTAGGTCGTCATGTGCCCAGCTGTTCTATGGTTGGCATCGGGCCCGCCAATACAGAACTCCACGCGACCACCGATGCCCCCTCGGAACTGGTCGGGCTGGAAAATCTGAAACACGACGCCTCCGTCGGTGGAGATACTCGCCACCTCAACCAATGCCCTAACATCGGAGCGATGTATGCCAAGCGGGTTGTTCATCTGTTGGCCGACGATGATGACGCACTCTCTGGCGGCAGAGAAACCAAAGAAAGCATGGTACCGGCTCTTTCTCTGGAGACGTTTTACTTGTTGCCAGCTCCAAACCAAGCTACCGCTTACAACGCTTGTCAATATCCCGATCGCGACATTAACTACGATCGATGACATTTAGCCCCCAGGAGAGGATGGTACGAAGGACTGGCCCCGACGTAGCTCGCTGCCGCATCGGAGCCCCGGTCGCCTCTGCCACGGTTCGACGGGTAGGACGGGAGGGGGCGCAGGTGCGGATCATTCGTAGAGCGTAGGTGTCTTGTTTCAGTGGTGACGGTCCGGCCCACCTGGCTGGAGCACTCGCGCATCTGCCACACCAACGCGAGTCACTACGAAGCCGGTTCTGCTCGCCGCCGATGCTCCGAAGGCGGACAAGCGGGCCTGGTACAGCTTCCGAGCAGATGTGGTGGATGGCCAGGGACGACGACGGACGGCGGACCGAGGATCGGCCAGATAGCGAAACCCGGGGGCGTGCCATTCACGTGCCAGTAGCGACGGTCGGCATGTGGTCCCATCGGTGTCCTGTGGCGGGTGCCGAACCGCCGTTGACCAGGGCGGGAACGTGTCCGCCCAGTTCGGAGCCAGTATCCGCACAGGTTTCCCAAGCTTGTAGCGTAGACCGTGTCGGTACGTGCTCTGATCCGTCCCCATGTACCCATGGGTGTACCCAAGCCGGCGGACGTCGGTGGACGAGTACGAACACCGGCGGACGGTGAGCCCAGGTCACGCCGAC
>NZ_CAUVXO010000283.1:5169-6264 GCF_963555865.1 Protofrankia sp. Cr1 | reverse complement strand
ACGGCGGACGTCCACGGACATGAGCGGACAAACAGCTCTTTCCTCTTAATCCGCGGGTTCGGGGTTCAAGTCCCTGGCGGCGCACCAGTGACTACGAGTAGTCCCGTCAACTTGTACGGCTACGGTAGGAGCGCGATAGGGCTTTTGGGGCGTACGACCGAGAAATGTCGCCGATCGAGTGTCACTATGGCGTCTGCGTCAAGCCTTTCGGCGATCGCGACGACAGATGCGTCGACTGCGCCAAGAGGGAAATCGGCGTATTTCTCGACCAGCTCGACAACCCGGTCGATATCCGTCCGGGCCAGCGGAATCAGGCTGATCTGCCCGGTACCGATGGAACGCAGGAAAGCTGCTTCGGCGCGGGTGCCCTTCTCCCGTTCTAGCAGATAGCAGACCTCGGTGAGCACGGGATAAGGAACGAGTAACGGGCGGGGTGTACGTCGCATGAGCGCGACACTCCGGGCATGATCTTTATCGTCGACGTCGGCGGCGGCGACGAGAGGGCCGGTGTCCCAGATGATCACTCGGGTTCGCGCCCCATCTCCTCACGCAGAATCTCGCTGGACCGGGCTGCAAGATTGCCCTTGCCGCTGGACAGGGCGCCCACGAAGTCCGGCAGTGGCCACTCGTCGCCACCGTCCTCAGTCGGGGTGCTCTCGCGCACCAGAGCCAGGATCGGCGCCACCTGAGACTCGGGAAGCCGGTCGATCAGCCTGTGCAACTCGTCCCGCAATATGCTCACAGGCCACAGGATACGGCTGTAGTCGGCAGCCGACCCGCTAGATCCACTCCGTGTACGACCTTGTGGCCCGTCGGGGGCCAGCGTATTGCCCGGCCGCCACCAAGAGGTGCTGACCGTCTCCGACAGTCGAGGGACGAGTGTGGACGTCAGCGGAGACCGTTAGTCGATCTTGCAGTCAGGGGCTGGACACGCTGGCCTTCGGCTCGTGTCGGCCGGGCACCGGTGTACCTATCGCTGTACCCGAGCCGGCGGACGTTGGCGGACGTTGGCGGACGAGTACGAACGCCGGCGGACGGCAAGTGCAGGTCGCGCCGGCGCGGCGGACGTCCGCGGACATCGGCGAACGAACCGCT
>NZ_CAUVXO010000283.1:2359-4724 GCF_963555865.1 Protofrankia sp. Cr1 | reverse complement strand
CTTTCCTCTTAATCTGCGGGTTCGGGGTTCAAGTCCCTGGCGGTGCACCCATCCTGACCTGGTGTTCTCGGTCGGATCACTATCAAAACAAGGTTTTTCTTAGGGTGACGTGTACCTCACTGTACCCACGCCGCGTGTTCTGTTCTTCGGTCTGCCGGTGGCGCCTGCTATCCGAGAACGTACGACTCGTCGCCGAAATCGGCCACGATCTTCAATGTGCCGCCCAGCGCCTGGACGTACGCGGCAAGGGTGTCAACCTCGCTACGTTCCAACTGGCCCTTCTCGATGCGGGACACGCGGGCCTGTGTCACTCCCATCGCCTTGGCTACCTCAACTTGAGTCGCATGCTGACGTCGACGCACCTCCGTGAGCCGGAATGCCCGTGCGTGGGCGATGAGGCGCTGCGCACCGGCGCTGATCTCTTCACGTTCGGCGGCGGTGAAGGCGAGCTCGTCAGTGAGATCCTCCCACGAGCGCGCTTGCGGGTCCTTCAGGTGGTCAGTCACTGGTCGTCTCCTTACGTCTTCATCCGCTTGATGTGCTCCGCGTATGCCGCCTCTGCTAACGGAATCGCTGTGCGATACCAGCCCCGCCAGTTGCCAGCCTTGTCTCCACCTACCAGGATCACTGCCTGTCGCTCCGGATCGAACACGAACAGCAGCCGGACCTCGCTCGGCCCGACTGATCCGGGTCGCAGTTCCTTGAGGTTCGATAACGTTGAACCCTTGATCGTGTCCACGAGGGGGCGGCCAAGAGCCGGTCCCTCGATCCGCAGTGCTTCGATGGCTTGACTGATCAATATCAGCGTCTGTCGATCTGCGTGACGGAGCATATGCAGCCATGAGCGGGCTGGCTCCACCACGACGATCGACCAGGTCATCGACACTCCTTACGATCAAAATTATAACGGTGACAACATATGTCTTCAACGTTGTGTCGGTGAGTGGTCACCGGAAAAATATCCAAGGTCATGTCGTACCGCACGAAGATCGAAATTGGTGCGATCATGGTGCTCGTCCTGTTGCTGTGTACCGGAGGGGTGGCCGGTGGATGGGCCTGCCCGAGCGAGGCCGTGGCTGCTCCGATCCGTGTCCGTGTCCGTGTCCGTGTCCGTGTCCGTGTCCGTGTACCCATTGGTGTACCCAAGCCGGCGGACGTTGGCCGACGAGTACGAACACCGGCGGACGGCGAGCGCAGGTCACGCCGACACGGCGGACGTCCACGGACGAACCGCCTTTTCCTACGAGATTACGGCGGATCGTCTGGCAGTTCGGGTGGTCGGGGCCGGAGACCGCCTCAGCGATCCCCAACGCCCACTCGAAAGGATGAGGCCATGTGGTTACGGTTGCCAATTGGGGAAGAGCTGCGGGCGGAGCTGGGCTCACCCCGGCGGGCTCGCAGACTGGGCAGCAGCCCGCGATCACGGGTTTGGCGCGTGGAGCTGTCCGGAACACCCGTCGTGGTCAAGCAGCTCATCGATGCGCCCGATGCCCCCGAGAGGTACGCCCGTGAGGTGGCCGCGCTGAAGCTCGCGTCCCGGGTCGACCCGCCTGTGGTGCCGATGCTCCTCGGCGCTGATCCGGACCAACGAGTCCTGGTCCTGGAGCACTTGGAACATCAGCAGCCGCGCGAGGACTGGGTGGTCGACTACGCTGAGGCGCTGGCGCGGCTCCACGCCGCCACCGGAGCCAAGGACGCAGGGGTCCTCCGTCTCTGGTCAGGCCCGACCCACGACGACGTTGACTCCTTCCTCGGGCTTGCCCAAGCGCTCGGCGTCGCAGTGCCCTGCGGAGTACGAACCGAGCTGGACGACATCGTGAACCGCCTGGTCCGCTCGCCGGGCCATGCCCTGCTGCACGGCGACCCTTGCCCCGGCAACGACAGGCACACCAGCAGCGGTGTCAGGTTCATCGACTTCGAACAGGCAGCGTTAGGCAACGGGCTCACAGAACTCGCATACTTACGCATCGGGTTCCCGACCTGCTGGTGCGTCACCGCCCCGCCCCAGCACCTGCTGGAGGCGGCAGAGGCCGCCTACGGTGCGGCGTGGCTCCAGGAGACCGGTAGCGATGTCCCGAATGATCTCATCGCCGCATGTGCCGGCTGGCTGCTACGAGGCGACGCGCTGGTCCAGCGGTCCCAGCGCGGGACCGCCGACCACCTGGCCGACATCCCGAACCGCGATTGGCGGTGGGGCACGGCGACGGCCCGCCAACGGCTCGTCCATCGCCTCGGAATCCTCAGCCAGATGACCGCTCACGGCGGCGAGCTGGAAGGGCTCGGGCAGCTCGCCGCGACCATGCGCGACGACATCCTCGCCCGTTGGCCCTCACTTCAACCGCTGCCCGCACAACGGCCGTAAGAG
>NZ_CAUVXO010000283.1:925-1960 GCF_963555865.1 Protofrankia sp. Cr1 | reverse complement strand
CAGCGGGCCACCCAGCCACAACCCAAACCGCCCGAATACCACAACTCAACATCACCAAGGCCGGGAAGACAGGCCACGATCATGTATGCGCGAGGCGCGAAAGGTCGAGGTTGGGCCGCGTCCGGGTGCCCGGCGGGTACCGAAAAGGCAGCCGTACCGGGACGGGATTACCGCGCACCCGCGGCGGCCGTCGCGGCGCATACGGCAGGCACACCGCGGGTGCTGATGCGGTGTATCAGGCGGCGCTCGCCATCGGCGTTGCTGTAGCAGGTCGGCGTCGCCGAGTGCAGGACCGACCAGTTGTCCCAGATGAGCACGGAACCGACGTCGCAGCGCGCCCGTTGCCGGAAACGGTCCTGCAGGGCGAACCGCTTCAGTTGGATGAGCAGTTCCAGTGCTTCACCCTCGGGCATTCCCACGATACCGGCTGCGGTTCCGGAGAACCCGTACAAAGACTTCCGCCCGACGACAGGATGGCGCGCCACAAGGGGATGCGTGACGACCGGTAGATCGTCGTGCCTGCCGCGGCCACGGACCTCTCCGTCGAAGGTCACCTTGCCGCCGGACGGGTCGTGAATGACTTCGAGATCGGCGATGCGTTTCTTCATGTCGGAATCCAGTGCCGCATAGGCGGCCACCGTGTCAAGAAAAAGCGTGTCATTACCCGAAGTGGGGATTTCAACGCCGTACAACATCGTCACCATCGCCGGAACAGCCTCGTACGAGCTGTCTGAATGCCAGTGCATCGCGCCGTCACGTGACTCCGGTGGCACCGCCGGCGAGTTGCGGATGCGGATGATCTCCGGATGGTCGGCCAGCCGTGCCGATGGGACGAAGAACTCTATGGGTTCCCCCCAGCATCCACCAAAATCAACGTACTGCGTATCGGATAGGTACTGGTTGGGCAACACCAGGATCCGGTGACTCCAGAGCGCATCCGTCAATAAACGAATTGTATCGTCGTCGACGGGGCGTCGAAGATCGACATCGTCGACCCACGCGCCGAATGGACCGGGCATGGGTCTGATGGACGGC
>NZ_CAUVXO010000283.1:0-533 GCF_963555865.1 Protofrankia sp. Cr1 | reverse complement strand
ATTTCCGTAGCGGAACCAGCTGCGACGTTCATAGAGTGCACGTTACAAGCGAACCCGCCTTCGCGTGAATACCGGGTCCAGACAAACCCGTGGCAGAACAAAGTAATACCCGTCAAGAAAGCAGACACGCTCTGGCCAGCAAAAATAACACAGCGTAACGATCAACGACACGTCGCACCATCGCGGAGGCGGCGGTGCACCCACACTTCCCATGCTTGCTGAGCAGCGGGTAGCCCCGTTGCGGGTTACCGTTTTGTTCGGTGATGGCTGGCGATGTCAGGCGACGATGTAGCTCGAGTCGTCGAACTCGGCCGTGACCTTCAACCGTCCGCCGAGTGCCTCGACGTAGGCGCGCAGGACTGACACCGACACCACGTCCAGCTTTCCGCGTTCCACTCGAGCAGCGGCCGGCCGAATGGGGGTCGTTCTTGGTCAGATCGACGAACCACTCGGCGACAACCTCGACCAAGAGGACCTCTCAGCTCTGTACGGGACCATCTTAACGCAAGGGTTAAGTTCTCGTGGGCCTGGGC
>NZ_CAUVXO010000282.1:4702-7398 GCF_963555865.1 Protofrankia sp. Cr1 | reverse complement strand
CACCGACGGCCGGGCCAGGCGATCCGCCGCGACGTGTCGCTCCGACAACAGGCGCAGCGGGAACAAAGGTGGAACGGCCGGCGAGCCGGGTGAGCCGGGCCAGCACCCCGAGCAGGTGCCAGCCTCGGTCGTCACCGGCGAATGGCTCTGACGGTCTCAACTGGCCCCGGTGCGACGGTGCTGGCCCAGGCCCGCCAGTCCGGGGTGTTCACCGCCGAGCATGAGGCGTTCTGGGCCGCGGCGCGCCGCGCGCACGGCGACGCCGGCGGCACCCGGGCGTTGGTCGAGGTGCTGCTGTTGCACCGTCACCTGCCCCACGCCGACGTTGTGGCCGGCCTAGCCGCGGCGGTCGCTGCCGGGGCGAGTACCGCCGACGTTGTCGCGGTCGAGGCCCGTAAGACCACCCAGACCCGGCCTGTCGAGGAGCGCCAGACACCCTCGGTGCCGCCTGCTGCCTCAGGGGACACCGTGACGAGCCTGACCGAGCGCCGCCTGACCGAGCCGACCGCGGTGATCGCTGGGCTGCCGGCGGATACGCGACCGGTTCCCAGCGTCGCGCACTACGACGAGCTGCTACGGCGGCGTCGTCCGACCGCGGCGCCGACCACGACTACCCCCGCGGGGGCCGACCACTCCAGCACGGGAAGAGTCTCATGACCAGACCAGCGCATCGCGGGATGACCGAACAGGCCGCGGACGCCGCGGTCGACCAGGCGTGTCGGGCGTTGCGGCTGCCGACGATGCGGTCCCGGTTCGTCGAGATCGCCGACGCCGCGGAACGCCAGCAGCTGACCTACCGTGGGTTCCTCGCCGAGCTCCTCATGGCCGAGTGCGACGACCGGGACCGGCGCCGATCCGAACGGCGGATCCGCGCCGCCGGGTTCCCCCGGGAGAAGTGGCTGACCGACTTCGACTACGACGCCAACCCGGCGATCAACCCGGCCACCATCAACACCCTGGCGACCTGCGCCTGGGTCCGCGCCGGGCAACCGCTGTGCCTGATCGGTGACTCCGGCACCGGGAAATCTCATCTGCTCATCGCGCTCGGCGCCGCCGCGGCGATGGCCGGCCACCGGGTCCGTTACACACTCGCCGCGAAACTCGTCAACGAACTCGTCGAGGCCGCCGACGAGAAGATCCTGACCAAGACCATCGCCCGCTACGGCCGCGTCGACCTGCTCTGCATCGACGAACTGGGCTATATGGAACTCGACCGTCGCGGCGCCGAACTGCTGTTCCAGGTCCTCACCGAACGGGAAGAGACCAACAGCGTCGCGATCGCCTCCAACGACTCGTTCTCCGGGTGGACGAAGACGTTCACCGACCCCCGGCTGTACGCCGCGATCGTCGACCGGCTCACCTTCAGCGGCAACATCATCGAGACCGGCAGCGACTCCTACCGCCTCGCTCACACCCGCGCCGCCCGCGCCACCGCCTGACCCAGGTTCCGTCCGAGCCGAGCCGCCGAGAACGTGCGACCGCGCACTGCCGCAACCATCCGCGGCGGCCGGTCCGGGTCATCGGATGGCAGCGTTAAAGATCCACGATGATCGACGAGGACGGTCGCCGAGATCGGCTCGCCCAGTGCACCACAGCAGGACCTGCACGGGATCGCCGTCCGGAGCGTCGGGGAATAGTCGGCTCAGTACCGCCGTGCACAGTGGCCGTGGGGGACGCCACGGCACCCGCAGCCCCTCGGTGATGTCGTGGGTATGCAGCAGGATCTCGGCGACGCCCATGGCCGCGAAACCCGCAGTGTCGGTCGGTCCGTAGTGCCACCCGCGAACATCCGGGCTGGTGACGATCGCGCCGCTGAGGAGTCTTGCGCAGGCGGTGACGACCTGGAGCACATCGCGCGGGTCCGCGTCGGTCGCCACCGTCAGGTCGAAGGGCAGGTAGGCAGCCGCCGGGCCGGCCGCTACCTGCCCCGCGTAGGCCAGCAGGTCGTGGGCGACATGGGCAGCGGTCTGCCAGCAGGTCCATTCCAACAGCCCCGCCTGGACCTGCCAGTCACGGGTGTCCCGCGGACCGAGCACCCACACCATCTCAGCCAGCGCCGCGTCAACGTCACGGCCGCTCATCGAGCGCATGAAGACAGCGTCCCAGTGCGAACCCCCGTCCTGAGCAGAACCTCGTCCCCACGTGTCCGAGTGGGGCCAAATATCGCCGTCACCCGGTCAGGGGATCAGCCAGGTGGGGCCAGATATGACCGTCCCGATGGGGCCGGTTTGGTCTGTCACAGCCACCCGTCGATGACGACCATCCGCAACGGCAGCGACCGCCGCCGGACCTCGACCGCGTCCACCTCCTCAAGCACCTCGTCGACCAACTCCGGCGTGAACACCTTCGTCAGGGCACCCACGGTCACCAGGTCCGGCAGCCAGCCGTCCGCAGACAGCCCCGCGCTCGCATCGTGGCCCACGCCACCAACTCTACCGAGAACCGATCACCTAAGTTATGGCCATTGGGCCGTGGCCGACCACATGCGCACCGACCTCGTCCTCGATGCCCTACGCATGGCCATAACCCGCAGGCACCCACCGAAAGGTGTGATCTCCCATGCTGATCGAGGCAGCCAGTACACCAGCAAGGAATTCGTTGGCTTCTGCAAGATCAACAACGTGCGGAACTCGGTCGGCCGCACCGGAATCTGTTTCGACAATGCTGCCGCTGAATCGTTCTGGGCGACCCTGAAG
>NZ_CAUVXO010000282.1:2498-4150 GCF_963555865.1 Protofrankia sp. Cr1 | reverse complement strand
GTCAGCCGGCCAGCCGGTTGAGTTTGCGGATCTGGCGGTCGAAGGCCCGGGCGGGGGCGATACGGCGCAGGGTGGCGACGCGTCCGGCCGTCGAGCCGGCGGTGTAGCGCAGCTTCGGCTTCGCCTCTGTCGCTGCCGCGACGATCACCTTGCCGACGACGGCGGGGTCGTCGCCGTCCTTCATCGCCGCCACCAACAGCTCGTCGAAGATGTGGCGCTGCTGGGCGTAGACCGGCAGCGGGTTGTCGGGCTGGACGGCGTTCGCGTCGAATCCGGTCTTGGTGTAGGCGGGCTGGACGAGAAGCACTCGGACGCCGTGCTCGCGGACCTCGTGGTCCACGGACTCCGAGTACCCCTCGATCGCGTGCTTGGTCGCGGCGTAGACGGCCATGTAGGGCGCCGGGACGAAGCCGAGGACGGACGAGATGTTGATGATGCGCCCGCTTCCCTGGGCGCGCATGTGTGGCAGCACGGCCGTCGTCATCCGGATCGTGCCGAAGACGTTGACGTCGAAGATGCTCTGCGCCTGTGCGACGGAGCTCTCCTCGGCAGCACCCGCTGCACCGATACCGGCATTGTTGACCAGGACGTCGATCTGCCCGAACTCCTCGATCACCCGTTTGACGACGACGGTGACTGAATCGTCACTGGCCACGTCGAGATCAAGGAACGTCACCCCGTGGAGAGGGGCGACGCGCGAGGTGTTCCGGCTCGTGCCGATCACGGCGAACCCCGCCTCGACAAGCGCGAGCGCGGCTGCCCTCCCGATGCCTGAGGACGCACCCGTCACGAGCGCCACCTGTCGCGTTGCTGTCATCGTCGACTCCCTAACCCTTTGGCGTACGGTCATACGACCATAGAGTGAGATGGAGCCTGAAGGCAAGGGTCTGCCAAAAATTAAATTATGGCCGTACTCTCAAGGGGTGCACGGCGGCGGACCGGCGGCCGGCCCGGCGGGTGGAGGCGCGTGTGGTGCGGTACGACAACGAGCACAAGCAGGCGACAAGACGGCGGATCATCGAAACGGCCGGCCGCCGCTTCAAACGCGACGGCATCAACGGCTCGGGGATCACCACGCTCATGGCGGACGCGGAGCTGACCAACGGCGCCTTCTACGCCCACTTCACCTCCAAGGACGACCTCGTCGCCACCGCGGTCGCCGACCAGCTCCGCGCACAGTGCGAGAGCCTCGGCGCGCTGGCGCCGGGCCGGGCCGGAGTGGAACAGTTCGTGCGCGCCTACCTGTCGGTCGAGCACCGCGACCACCCCGAGGACGGCTGCCCGTCCGCCGCCCTGCTCGACGAGATCGGCCGCGCCACCGACGCCACCAAACAGGCCTACACCGACGGCGTACTGGCTATCGTCGAGGACATCGCCGCCCGCCTGGCGCCACACGACCCGCCATCGGCACGCGTGAAGGTGCTCACCATCGTCGCCTCCGTGATCGGCACGCTGCAACTCTCCCGCGCCCTAGCCGACCGACACCTCGCCGACGAGGTCCTCGAGCAGGGCATCCAGAACGCCCTCACGTTGTTGGAGCACAGCGATGAGTAGCTGTCGGGGCAGGCGTCGAGGAGCCCGCTGGGAGTTTGGACCTGCCAAGCAGCAAGTCAGACAGCAAGAGACTCAAGATCAGTCCGCGGCGGACGCTT
>NZ_CAUVXO010000282.1:0-2060 GCF_963555865.1 Protofrankia sp. Cr1 | reverse complement strand
CTGCCGGGCGCTCTCATGGAATCGGTCTTACCGCCGGTGGGCTGCATCCGACTCCTCTGGATGCATCGTTGCTCGACGCCAGACCAGGGTATGAGGGCAGGGAGTGCCACGGGCGCGACGCGTCCGCCCGAGCCGCAATCGTGCGGCAGTACCAACTATTGCGCCGGCGCCCGGATGAAGGTCGTTGCCCTGGAACCTCAGGCCGGAGCCGACCCGTCCGGCCGTCCGTCGTCAGCAACCAGTCCAGGAAAGTGGAGATTCATGTCCAAAGAAACTGACATCCGCCCATTCCGGATTGACATGCCCGAAGAAGCGATCGCCGACCTTCGACGGCGCATCGCCGCGACCCGCTGGCCCTCCAGAGAACTGGTAACAGATCGGTCCCAAGGCGTGCATTTGGCGACGATCCAGGAGCTCGCCCGCTACTGGGCGGCCGATTACGACTGGCGCCGGTGCGAGGCGAGACTGAACGCGCTGCCGCAGTTCACGACCGAGATCGACGGAGTGGACATCCACTTCATCCACGTGAAGTCGCGGCACGAGCACGCGTTGCCGCTGATCATGACGCACGGCTGGCCCGGCTCGGTCATCGAGCTGCTCGAGGTCGTCGGCCCGCTCACCGACCCGACCGCGCACGGCGGACGCGCCGAGGACGCGTTCGACCTCGTGCTGCCGTCCCTGCCCGGCTACGGCTTCTCCGGCGAGCCGAAGGAGGTCGGCTGGGACCCCGGTCGCGTCGCACGCGCCTGGGCAGAGCTGATGCACCGCCTCGGCTACACCCACTACGTCGCCCAGGGCGGCGACGTAGGCTCCGCCGTCACCGACGCGATGGGCCGCCAGGCACCCGAGGGCCTGCTCGGCATCCACATCAACCTGCTCCTGACGGCGTTGGCCGACAACGGCCCCCCGCCGGCGGGACGCTCCGAGAAGGAACGCGCGGCGCTCGACGCCATCGCCACCTTCAACACGAGCGGCAGGGGCTACTTCCTGGAGCAGGCCACGCGGCCCCAGACGATCGGCTACGCCTTGCTGGATTCACCCATCGCGCTCGCGGCCTGGATGCTCGACCACGACACAGACAGCTACAAGAAGATCTCACACGCCTTCCTTGACAAGCAGCCCGCGGGCACACTCACCCGGGACAGGATCGTCGACAACATCACGCTGTACTGGCTGACGGGCACCGGGGCCTCGGCGGCCCGGTCCTACTGGGAGAGCGGACGCTCCGCAGCTCTTGCGGCCGGCCAGGCTCCCCCAGAGGTCTCGATCCCGGTCGGCTTCACCACGTTCCCCGGCGAGATCTTCCAGGCCCCACGCAGCTGGGTCGAGAAGGCCTACCCCAACCTCATCTACTTCAACGAGGTCGACAAGGGCGGCCACTTCGCCGCCTGGGAAGAGCCCGAGCTGTTCGCGACCGAGATCCGGGCAGCGTCCACGTCGCTGCGCTGACGACAGCCCGCACCTGGGTTGACGGTGACCACATGGTCCACCACCACGTGAACGGGCAAGCCTGCTGGGCCGCGGTCGGGTCGCGCGTGCTGCGGCCTCGATCGCGGCCCGCAGAGGAGTTCCTGCTTGCCGACGCGGGCGCTCTTATTGTGGGTAAGGCGGCCCACACCCGCTGACCTGCACGAACAGGTCACAAAGATCATCCTCCGCACACCACGCCCGTGGACATGACCTCCGTCGGTGCCCAGCAGGCCCTCTCCTGATCGTTCAGATCAGGTCTGCGGTCACTGCCGCGCCAGCTCGGCCGGGTCGAGATCGACCGGGAACGGGCAGGGGATCACCGTCCGCTCGCCAGCTGGGGCGGTGACCGTAGAGACGAACCGGCCACGCCGGAGCTCGGAGACGACGATGTGCGGTTTCGGCGCCAGCTCGAACCGCCAATACACGGCAATGCCCGCGTCTGCATAGAGCTGCGGCTTGATCATCTGGTCTTGTGGCTCGCTGCCGGGCGACACGATTTCGACGACCGCCAGCACGGTGCCCACCGGGTAGCGGATCGGGTCGGTGGCCGCGAACCTCCGCTCGACGATGGCGATATCCGGCACAGCCAG
>NZ_CAUVXO010000281.1:0-6445 GCF_963555865.1 Protofrankia sp. Cr1 | reverse complement strand
CTGCACAGCGCCCTTCAGCGCCTCAGGGTGCGAGAGCGTCACGGCGATGCCGTCGACCTTGCTGTCGATCGCGTTCTGGATGAGGGTGGCCTGCTTCCCGCCGTCCGGGTCACTGGAGTAGATGAGCTGGATGTTGTCCTTCGCCGCGGCGGCCTGCGCGCCCTTGCGCACAATGTCCCAGAAGGTGTCGCCGGAAGACTGGTGAGTGACCATGGCGATCTTCAGTCGGGGCGTGTCCGCCACCTGGCCCGAGGCCGTCCCGCTGTTGCTCTGCTCCGACTCCTTCCCGCCGCTGCCGCTGCACGCGGCGGCGCCTAATAAAATGACTGCCGACGCGAGTGCGAGTGTGGCGAATGCCCGCCGGTGACGAATCATTCTACTTTTTTCTCCTGGCCGGTTAATGCGGTGGAACGGTGCCGAAGAACGTGGGGTCGCTCCGCGGGGGTGCGGGCCCGGGCCGGGAGGCCGGGCCCGTCGACTCGCGCGGTCATACGGCGGTCGGAAAGTGGTAGCTGGCACCGGTGGCGTGCTCGACATTGGGCCAGCGGGTGGTGACGACCTTGGCCCGGGTGTAAAAGGAAACCCCCTCGGGGCCGTGGATGTGCCGCTCGCCGAACAGCGAGTCCTTCCATCCGCCGAAGGAGTAATAGGCCATCGGCACCGGGATGGGGACGTTGATACCGATCATGCCAACCTTGACGCTCCGCTGAAATCGGCGGGCGATCTCACCGGAGGAGGTGAAGATGGCCGTGCCGTTGCCGTAGGAATTGGCGTTGATGAGACGGATAGCGGAGTCCACGTCGTCGGCGCGCAGGACGCAGAGTACCGGTCCGAAGATTTCTTCGCGGTACACCTCCATCTCGGGTGTCACCTGGTCGATGACGGTCGGGCCGACGAAGAAGCCGCTCTCGTGGCCGGGAACCACCAGTCCGCGCCCGTCGACGGCGATCCGGGCACCGCTGCGCTCACCTGAGTCGATCAGCCCGACGATGCGGTCCTTGGCCGCCTGCGTGACAACCGGCCCCATCTCGCTCGCAGCGTCGCGGCCCGGTCCGACCCGTATCGCCGACGCCTTCTGGCGTACCACCTCGACAAGGGCGTCGGCTCCGGCTCCGACGGCGACCGCCGCGGAGATCGCCATGCAGCGCTCCCCGGCGGAGCCGAAGGCTGCGGCCATGAGGTGGTCCGAGGCGAAGTCAAGGTCGGCGTCGGGTATGACGATCGCGTGGTTCTTAGCCCCGCCAAGGGCCTGCACCCGCTTGCCCGTCGCGGTCGCCCGGGCATGGATGTGCCGGGCGACGGGGGTCGAGCCGACGAACGAGACGGCCGCGACGTCCGGGTGGTCGAGCAGCGCGTCGACCGACTCGGCGTCTCCGTGGACGACGTTGAACACACCGTCAGGCAGGCCGGCCTCCGCCCACAGCCGGGCCACCAGCAGCGAGGCCGACGGATCGCGTTCGCTCGGCTTGAGGACGAAGGTGTTGCCGCACGAGATCCCGATCGGGTACATCCACATCGGCACCATCACGGGAAAGTTGAAGGGTGCGATACCGGCTACCACGCCGAGCGGCTCCCGGAACGAGAAGACGTCGACGCCGGTCGACACCTGGTCGGAATAGTCGCCCTTCAGCAGCTGCGGGATGCCGCAGGCGAACTCGACGACATCCAGGCCGCGCCGGACCTCGCCGCGCGCGTCCGACACGACCTTGCCGTGCTCATCCGAGATAATCTCGGCCAGCTCGTCCATCCGCGCGTTGACCAGCTCACGGAATGCGAACAACACCTTGGTCCGCGCGCTCAGCGAAGACTGCGACCACTCCGCGAAGGCATCCGCCGCGACCCGGACCGCGTTGTCCACATCCCGCCGGGTGGCGAGGACAACCTGTGCCTGGGGCTGCCCGGTTGCGGGATTCCAGACGGTTCCATGACGGGTGGACGTGCCGGGCGTCAATTTCCCGCCGATCCAGTGCTCAATGGTTCTCACGTCGATGTCCGTTCCGTTGTGGCTGAACGTTGCGTGGAATGCGATGTCGGCTGCTCCGTGGACGGCGACCGGATGGCGTGGCGGGCGATGTCGTGGACGGCGTCTAGAGAAAGGGCCGCTGATGCTCCTTGTTAGCCTCGTAGGATTTTCGCGCCTGCCGCGTGGATTCGAGTTCGGAGACCTCGGCGACCGGCACGTCCCACCAGGACTCGCTGCTGGGCGCCGGGACCAGCGGGTCGGTCTCGACGTGGACGAGGACAGGCCCGCCGCGATGCTCTTTGGCCTGCCGCAGGGCATCCCGAAACTCGTCGATCGTCCGGGCCCGCAGGACCTTGACACCCAGGCTGGCCGCGTTGGCCGCCAGGTCCACCGGCAGGATGTCGCCGTCCAGCCGGCGGCTGTGCGGGTTTCGGTAGCGGTACCAGGTCCCGAAACGCCCCGCGCCAACCGTGTCGGACAGCGCCCCGATCGAGGCGAAACCGTGGTTCTGGACCAGGACCACGATAATCTCGATGCTCTCCTGGACAGCCGTGACCAGCTCCTGGGCCATCATCAGGTAGGAGCCGTCCCCCACCATGACGAAGACGCCGCGGTCCGGCGCGGCCATCTTCACGCCGAGCCCGCCGGCGATCTCGTAGCCCATGCACGAGTAGCCGTACTCGACGTGGTAGCCCTTGGGGTCCCGGGTGCGCCATAGCTTGTGCAGGTCACCCGGCATCGAGCCGGCGGCGCACACGATCACGTCCCGCGGGTCCGACACCTCGTTGACGACCCCGATCACCTCGGACTGTGCCGGCATCGGGGTGTGGCCGAGGGTATAGGCCCGCTGCACCGTCTCGTCCCACTCGGCGGCGAGCCGCCCGACCAGCTCCCGGTAGCCGGCCGCCACCGACCACCTCGCGAGCGCCTCCGTCAGCACGCGCAGCGTCTCGCGGGCGTCGGCGACGACCCCGACCCCCGCATGCTTGACCGCATCCTGGACAGCGACGTTGACGTTCACGAACCGCACCCCCGGGTGCGCGAAGGCGGTCCGGGACGCGGTGGTGAAGTCGCTGTAGCGGGTGCCGATGCCGATCACGACATCGGCCTGGCGAGCGATCCGATTGGCCGCGGTCGTCCCGGTGGCGCCGACAGCGCCGAGGGCGAGCGGATGATCGTAGGGCAGCGACCCCTTGCCGGCCTGGGTCTCTGCGACCGGGATGCCGGTGGCCTCGGCGAATGCCCGCAGATCGCCGGTCGCCTCAGCGTAGATGACACCGCCACCGGCCACGATCAACGGCCGCCGCGCCGAGGCGATCACCTCCACCGCGCGGGCCAGCGCCGCCGGTTCCGGCAGCGGGCGGGCGACATGCCACACCCGTTCGGCCAACAGCTCGACCGGCCAGTCATGCGCCTCGGCCTGGACGTCCTGTGGCATCGCCAGCGTCACTGCACCGGTCTGCGCCGGGTCGGTCAACACCCGCATCGCGCCGAGCAGCGCCGAGGGGAGCTGCTCCGGCCGCCAGACGCGGTCGAAGAACGCCGACACCGGCCGGAACGTGTCGTTGACCGACACGTCGTAGCCGCGCGGGTCCTCCAGCTCCTGCAGCACCGGGTTCGCGGGCCGGATGGCGAACACATCGCCCGGCAGCAGCAGCACGGGCAGCCGGTTGATGGTGGCCAGGGCCGCGCCGGTCACCATGTTGGTCGCGCCGGGGCCGATCGAGGACGTACAGGCCAGGGTCGTGAGGCGGTTACGCATCCGGGCGAAGGCTGTCGACGCGTGCACCATGCCCTGCTCGTTGCGCGCCTGGTAGTACGGCAGCGCGCCGGGCGTGCGCAGCTCGGCTTCCAGCAGGGCCTGGCCGATCCCGGCCACATTGCCGTGCCCGAAGATCCCGAAACAGCCGGCGAACAGCTTGTGCCGGACGCCGTCACGCTCGCTGCGCTGGGCCGCGAGGAAGCGGACCAGGGCCTGCGCGACGGTGAGCCGAACCGTCCGGGGGCCGTCGGTGGTCAACGGATCATCCCCGTGTCGGCCGAGGGCACTCCGTCGGGGGCGGGTTTCCCTTTTCCGTTCGGCTCCGGGTTTCCCTTCGGCTCCGGGCCATAGCCGGTCGGTGTCATGGGCAGACGCGGGTCGATGTCGGTCTGGCGCCACGTCTGCCTGACCCAGGTGTGGGCCGGGTCATCGCAGATCAGCCAGGCTCTCTCCGGCCCGGGACCGGCCATGACGTTGAGGTAGTAGAGGTCGTAGCCCGGCGCGGCCATGGACGGGCCGTGCCACCCGCATGGGATGATCACAACGTCGCCGGACCGCACCTCGGCCAGCAGGTCGGCCGGCCGCCGCTCGGTGCCGTACACCCGCTGGTAGGCGATGCCGGGACCGCCCTGTCCTGGCGACACCTCGAAGTAGTAGATCTCCTCCAGCGCGGTCTCGCCCGGCCGCTCCTCGTCATGCTTGTGCGGCGGGTAGGACGACCAGTTTCCGGCCGGGGTGAGCACCTCGCAGGCGATCAGGCGGTCGGCGTCGAGGCTCTGCGGCGTACAGAAGTTGTTCACCTGCCTCGAACACGAGCCTGCCCCGCGTAGCTCCACGGGCACGTCGGAGGCTGGGACGTAGCGTGGCGGCAGAGTCCGGCGGGCTACCGCCGACGGCAACGCGAACCGGCCGCCGCGGCGGCTGCGGATCGTTGCGGCGGCATTCCTGGGTAGGTAGACGAAGTCCGTCGGGCCGTCGAAGACGCCGCCGCGCCCGGCGAGCTCCCACCACGCATGGTCCCGGGTCCGAAGCGGCTGGGAGATTGAGCCAGGCCGCCCAGCCGCTTCGGGCATCTGGCCGATATAGTCGACAACGCAGGAGCCGGACAGCGGCAGCACGATCGTCTCGCGGTCGACGGTGGTGAACGTCCTCGACTCGCCCGGCTCCAGCCGCAGGACCCGCAGCCCGGCGAAGTCCCACCCGGCCTGCTTCGGGCCCAGATCCAGCTGCCAGCCGTCACCGCGGAGCATCCCGGCAGGGATGTGCCAGTTCTTGCCGCCTCCGGCCGTCCGCGCTGAAGTACGCACGCTAGTACTCATGCCGACACCTTTCGTAGCGCTGGCCGTACCAACTGTGCGGCGCCAGCCACCGCCGCCGCCACGTCCCCGCCGGGCGGGTAGAGCAGCGCGCGACCGACCACCAGACCCCGCACGCCGGGTAGCGTGAGGGCCCGCGCCCAGAATGCGTAGGTCTGCTCCATCGACCCGACCGGGTCGCCGCCGAGCAGCAACGCCGGCAGGGTGGTGGCGGCCATGACCTCTTCCAGCCCGTCCACCACGGGCAGCTTCAGCCAGGTGTGCGAGCTGGTGGCGCCCAGCCCGGCCGCCACCGCGACCGACTTGACCACCGCTGCCGGCGTGAGGTCGTTGTGCACCCGCCCGTCCACGCGGCGGGAGATGAAGGGCTCGAGCATCGCGACCCGCCCGAGCCGGGCCAGCTCGGTGACCGCACGGCCACAGGATTCCAGCGTGCTGACGGTCCCCGGATCAGCCAGGTCGATACGGCAGAGCATCTTCCCGCCATCGAAACCCATCGCCGCGATCGTCAGCGCGTCGTAACCGGTGAACCGGTCGTCCAGCTCGAACACGGCGCCATGCAGTCCACCCCGGTTCATCGAGCCGAAGACGACCTTGCCCTCCAGCGCCCCGAGCAGGAGCAGGTCCTCCAGGACGTCCGCGGTGCCGAGCACCCCGTCAACGGCGGGGTCGGCGAGCGCGGTCACCAGGCGACGCAGCAGGTCGTCCCGGTCGGCCATCGCCGCCGGGTTCTCCCGCACCCCCAGTGCGCCGCGGGCGGGATGGTCGGCAGCCACGATCAGCAGCCGGCCGGACCCGTCGAGCAGGGGCCGGCGCCGACGTCCGGCGGCCGCCTCTGCGATCGCTTCGGGGTTGCGCGCGCGCAGCTCGCGCAGATCCCACAAGCGCTGGTCAGACAGCATCGACAAACTCCTCAAGCCGGGCGCACACCTCGGCGGTCGTCGGCATCGCGGTGGAGCATTCCAGCCGGGTGGCGACGATCGCGCCGGCCGCGTTGGCGAAGCGCACCAACTGTTCCAGCGGCCATCGGGCAAGCAGTCCGTGGCACAGTGCCCCGCCGAAACCGTCGCCGGCCCCCAGCCCGTTGACAACAGTGACGGGGATCGGCGACACCTCGACGCTCGCGGTCGCCGTCGCGGCCAGCACCCCCCGCGGACCCTGTTTGACGACGGCGAGCTCGACGCCGGCATCGAGCAGCGCCGCCGCGGCCGCCCGCGGATCACGCGTACCGACCGCGACCTCGCATTCCTCCAGGTTCCCCACGGCCACCGTCACATGCGGCAGGGCGGCCCGCACCTGCTCGCCCGCGGCCGCCGCGGACGGCCAGAACATCGGGCGGTAGTCGAGGTCGAGGACGGTGTAGGCGCGCCGGCCCCGGGCCCGCCATGCGGCGTGATGCGCCGC
>NZ_CAUVXO010000280.1:6103-6829 GCF_963555865.1 Protofrankia sp. Cr1 | reverse complement strand
GTCTGCAGGACACCCTTGGCCCGTTCGATGATCTTTCTGGCCTCGAGGCGACCCTGCAGGTCCTCGACCTCGGCTTCCAGACTGACGATCTCGGTGAAGCGGCTCATCGCCATCTCGATCGTCGGCAGCAGGTCCTTCTTCTGGAACGGCTTGACGACATAGGCCATCGCCCCGGCCTCCCGTGCCCGTTCCACGAGCTCCCGCTGACTGAACGCGGTCAGGATCACCACCGGTGCGATGCGCTCCTTGGCGATGTGCGCACCGGCCTCGATCCCGTCCATCCGGGGCATCTTGACATCGAGGATGACCAGGTCGGGGCGGAGCTTGGACGCGAGGCTGACGGCCATCTCGCCGTCACCGGCCTCACCGACCACCTCGTAGCCCTCCTCCTGCAACATCTCGCGAAGATCGAGACGGATCAGCGCCTCGTCCTCGGCGATCAGCACCCGGCGGGGGGTCGAGGATGGCTGGCTCATCGAGTCGGACTCCTGGTCTCGCAGGGTTAGGATGACACCGTTGACCCGCTGTAACGCCGGGGTGGGCAGTCGATCCGCACCTTACCCGGCTAGAGTCGTAGAGGAAGCCCTACCTGCACATCAAGCGGTCCGGTAGCGGCTTGCAGTACCCGAGAGCCCCGCTCTCCAACCGGGCGGCCCCTGTACTCCAACGGCAGAGAGACGGTGCTCAAACCACCGACAGTGTGGGTTCGAATCCCACCGGGGGCAC
>NZ_CAUVXO010000280.1:0-5746 GCF_963555865.1 Protofrankia sp. Cr1 | reverse complement strand
GTACAGCATCGACGCGGCGGGGACCTCGTGTGGATGCCGTGCGGGGCGCAGGCATGGCGGCCGCTTCCGCGAGGTCGGCGACCTGATCAAGGTCGGTGGCCGGAATTTTGATCACCATCTGTACCTCCTGATTCTCATGGTTGACGTGGACGGCGAGTTGCGTGATCTCGTAGAGGCGTCGCTGCAACGCCTCGGGCGCCTGGCCGAGCGTGAGCTGGAGCTTCGGTAGCGCGTCGAGGAGGGCGAGGCTGTCGGGTCCAGGTCGGTCTGGTTCAGCGTCGTCAGCCACATCAAGATCTTCGACCTTCGCAAGGGCGGCGGCTCGTCTCGAGTCGAGATCGTTGTAGCTGCGCCGTAGCCCCTGGGTGAAGGGATCGGCGGGGTCGCCGTCCTGAGCTTGCCGCAGGATGTTGTCCTGCTTGCTGGCAAGATCTTCGATCCGTCGTTGGAGCTTGCCTCTCGCGGCGGCCCGCTCCTGAGCGGCTCGATCATCAAAGGTCGCGAGTTCGGCGGTCAACAGCGCCACCCGGCGACGCCCGAACACCCGTTCCGCGTAGAAGTCCGGGACGGCGTTGAGGAGGACGTCCTCGCGGATCCGGACCGTCTTGGGGTGTCCGGCCAGTTTGTCTTCGCGTCCCCGGTTGTTCCCCTTCGGCCAGCAGATGTAGGAGACGGGAGCGCCGGGCCGGCTGATGTACCCGATCATGCACCGCCCGTAGGCGCAGAAAATCATGCCCCGGAAGACATAGGTGCGCCGGGCTGCGGGATGGGTGTTGAGGTCATTCCCCTCCCGGGAGCCCCGTCTGGTCTGGCGGTGGGCGTTGAACTCGTCGAACATCCATTTGGGGATCAAAGGTTCGTGGACGGGCTGGTCTGACCAGACCCATTTCTCCGGCCCGTTGACCGCCCCGTGCCGCGACCGGCTCGCGCGGCGGTTGAACACCTGGTAGCCGGTGTACTTCGGGTTACGCAGCAGATCGGACACGGTGGACTTGCCCCAGGCCCCGCGCGCCCGGTAGGCCCCGCCGACCTTGATCGGTTCGTTCCACGCCAGCAGCGCCACGCCGGCCTGTTCGAGCTGACGCTCGATCGAGAGGTTCTCGTACATCCGCCGGGCGATCCGCGACATCGACTCGCAGATCACCGCATCGAACCGGCAGTTCGGAAGCGCGCGACAATCACCCACGACTCCGGCAACGCGGACTTCGCCCGGTCCAGCTGGCGCATCAACGACTGGCGCGGGTCCTGCTGCTCCTCGGTCGAGGTCCGCCCGGCGAACGCGACCCGGACCTCCCGCTGCAACACCGCCAACGGCATCGCGAACGGCGACACCGCCAGATCCGACAACGCCCGCAGCGCCGGGCTCGCCGGATCCGCCGCCCGGCTCGCCGGACCGGGTCCCGCACGGCCCGGCCTGGCCGTCCGAGACGGTCGGCCAGGATCGTTCATGCTGCCTCCTCATCCGATCCACTGTTTCCGGTGGCCTCGCCAGCGGCCCAGAGCAGAAGATCCCGGATCACGTCCGCGAGTTCGGTCCGGATCCGGTCGTCTTCCGGGCCGGTGATCGTCTGGACCTCGCCGTGGAACACCCACCGCCGGGCTGGCCGTCCCGCCTGCCCTCCGACCGGGGTTGCAGCGCGACAACCCGCGCCTCCTCCCCCTCGGCCCGCTCCCCCACCAACCCGTGTGGGTCTTCGCCGGCCGGAGTGCCGCCCGCCGCGGCGGGCTGTTCGCTCTGGCCAGGATGGGCGGTGTCGCGCTGGGCGATCGGCCCGCCGCTGTCGTCGTCCGGGTTGCCGAGGGCAGCGGGGGCGCCGGCAACGGTCATAGAGCCGGCGGCCTCAAGGAGTCCGTGCCGCTCACCGTCGCCGAACGACTGCGGCCCGCGTGGGGATGGCCGAACTGCCTGTGATGATCACCGCGCGCCGCGCGGGCGGCCATCGGGTCGGCCGCCGGGCGGCCGGCGTCCACCCTGGCCGGCGCGCGATCCGTACGACGGCCGACGCATGTGTGTCAGCCCGGCCAGGAACGCCGCGGACGGGTCACCAAACGCAGCAGGAGCGCCGCGCCCGGCCTCAGCCAGCCGTTCGCGGATACAGAGAAACGTCTCGTCGGACATGGCTGGGGTCCTTTCCGGACGCCACGGATTCGGGCAGGCCAAAACACACCACATCGAGCACAGCGAAAAGCCAGCTCGATCTTCCAAATCACGCCCAGCAGAGATCGCTGGCAGCCAGCGACGGCACAGCGAACCCATGCAGCCAGGCCCGCCAACCCGGCGACCGGCCGCCCACCAGCGGCACACCCAGACCTGCCCAGCGGGACTCTGACCTGCGACGCTGCGACGCTTGCCAACAGGGCACAGGTAGCCGCCGGCAGGGTGCCAGCGGCCTGCATGGCAAAGGTCCCGACTGGCACCTCCCGAAAAATCTTGGAACGACTTCGCGCTCACCGCAAAGGCACCAACCACGACATGCCAGCGATCAATAGTCCAACCGGACTATTGATCGCTGGCAGCGAAAGCCAGGCACGCCCCCGCGCCGGCAAAGACCTGCCCAGCAGACGGGGCCTTCCCTTTCCAGCAGCGGCAACGCCTCGCCCTCAAGGACAGCCCACCGATACCCCAGTACCGCGCCGCCGAGCACCGCGCCGGCCAGACGGCGCCCCGTCTGAGGAGCTGCACCCTTGACACCGAAGCGATCGGCGGGCACACCTGCCCAAAGAACGGCGCCAGCGCCGCCCCGACCGTCCACCGGGACACAAACCGGCCCACACCGATCCGCCGACCCAGAGTCCGGACCCGGACCCGTCAGTAACCCGACCCATCCGCCCTCCGACCGGACACCAACCCGTCTGCGGCCCACGCGCGACCGGCGCGTCGCGTCGGCGGGAACCGGCCAGAGCAGCGAAGCCCAGCGGAACCGGACGGCACGGAGGTGGCGCCCCAGAACCAGCCGGAGAAAGGTGGGAAGGCGGGCGGGTAGATGCGAACCGGCGCGGGCGCGACCGGGCAGAGCCCAGCACGACCGGCGGAGCGGCTCAGCGGAGCCCAGCGCGACCAGCGGTGCAGGTGTCCCCAGCGGACCTGGATGTCATGGCCAGCAAGCTCTCCGACCTGCTCGGCTACCTCGCGTTCGACCTGGGCAACGAGGTGCCTTCTACGGCGATGCTCGATCCGGTAAGTCCTGGCGGAGGAGCGAGCGTAGCTGGTGTTCTGCCGCGTGGACGGCTGCGTCGACTGCGCCCATGTGGCTGGTGGGGAGGGTCCGCGCGCCGAGGAATGCAGCGGCCAGCAGTCCGGCGAGCTTGTCTTCCTCTTCGCCGGTCATCTGGCCGCGTACATGGGCGTGGCCGAGAACGTCGCGGGCGGCATAGGCATCGGAGGTGGCCACGTCGATGAGCGCTGCGCGCAGGTTCGTGGCGTGGCCTGTATCGGCGGTCAGGTCGAAGGCGGTCAGGTCGAAGGCGGTCAGCCCTAGGCGGACCCGGAACGCGGCGGTCATCGGGTCAGGCTGTCTCACCAGCGCGAGCGTCTCCTCCACCGTACGGTCCAGTCGGGCCGGGGAGCCCGGCTGAATGGCTTGGCGTAGAAGTGCGGCGACAGTGTTCTCCCAAGGTTCGGTCGGTATGGTGGAGTCGATCGTCGCGATGGCCTCGTCGGTGCGGCCTTCCTCCAGTAGGGACATGATTTTGATTTGGCGACCGTCCAGGAGCCGATTGCCGATACCTCGGTGGGCGGCCATGGCCTGGCTGGCTTCGGTCCAGCGGCCCTGTCGGGCGAGGGCTCTGGCGCCGTCGATGAGCAGAGTGATCCATAGTTCGGTACAGATCTTCTGGTGGTGGCCGGTGGTGAGGATCCACGGGGCGAGGTCGACGTCGCGGTCGCGGTGCGCCGCGGTGGCCATCCGGTAGCCGGGCTCGGGCGCATCGTTGCCGTAGTCGCGGTCCCACTCGGCGATCGCGCCCGAGACCTGTTCGGCGAGGGCGGCTGCGCCGTGGCCGTGACCGATGACGCCGATCTCCCAGTACCGGCCGATGCTGTCGTCTCCTTCGCGAACGGCCAGGTAGGCCAGACTGTCGCCGTCCAGGGCTGCCATGGAGCCCCAGCCGAAATGCGGGGTGAAGCCGGGTCGTCGGCCCGGCATTCGAGACAGGCCGTTGGGCAGGACACACGCCAGCCACAGGTAGACCCACTGCCAGGCTGACCCCTGCCGGAATCTCACGCCGGTGTAGACCTTGTGGGAAGGCTGGTCGAGGATCGTGCGCATCGCGTCACAGTCGACCTGCTGCTCGCTGAAGGTCTCCAGCCTGACATCGCCCTCTCCCTCGTGACGGATGAGGGTGTAGACATCGTCGCACACGCCCTTGCGCAGTGGCACGAACGATGCCATCTCGCACGAGACGATCTTCCAGGTGTTGTCGTCGGCGCGCTCGAAGGCGAAGCTGCGAGAGATGCTGCCGCGGATCCGCATCGGGATGACCAGTCGTCCGCCAGGGGCCAGCTGCTCCAGGACGCCCGAGGGGACATCGCCGGCACCCACGGTGAACTGTATTCGGTCGTAGGGGCCGTAGGCGGCGAGTCCCGCCGCCCCGTCGGCCATCAGCACCGACACGTTGTCCGCGCCTGACGCCGCGACGCGAGCGGTGGCGTGGCCGACGAGATCGTCATCGACGTCCACGGTCCACACATGCCCGCCCGGGGTGACTAGGCGGCCGAGGAGAGCGGCGTTGTAGCCGGTAGCGGCCCCGGCCTCCAGGATCTTGTGGCCGGGCCGCGCACCGAGCTGCTCCAGCTGGGTGGCCACGATGGACGGCGCGGAGATACAGGAGACCATCTCGTCGTGCTCGTCGCGCTTGATCGGCACAGCGTCGTCGATGTAGGCGATCTCGATATCGGCGTCAGGGATGAAGGTGTGCCGCTCGACGGCGCGGAAAGCCGCGATGATCTCGGGAGTGCGCAGATGGCCGGAAGTGGTGAGCGTGGTCACCAGGGCTTCGCGGCGCTCGGCGGGATCGGTGGTCGTGATGATGGCGGACTCCACGCGGTTGAGGTTATGGGCGGTGGGCGCGGTAACGCCGGTGAACACGGCGGTGGTCGTGTCGACGTCGAAGGATGCGTGGTGGCCGAGCCAGGCGAGTGCTGCCTGCTGGTGCGGCGAGGTGCCGACGCGGTTGAGCGCGAAGATCGCGTGGTGGGTGAGGACGGCGCGCAGCCCCCGCGTCAGGCGGCCGTCGGCGGCAAGCCGCGCCAGGTCGCGCCCGGCAGCGTGGAACGCGGCGACGCGCTCAGTCCAGCCGGGTTCTGTGGTATCCCGTTGCGCGGCGTCGGCGTGCATCAGCCGCCGCATCCCGGCGACCGCCACGGTGCGGCCAGCCGGGTCGGGTGGGTCGATCTGAGGGCGGAGCGCGGCCAGGCGCGCCCACACGTCCCCGATCTCGAAGGGGTCGAGGCCAGCGGCTCGGTACATCGTGGACAACAGCAGGACGCACCGTTCCCGTGCTCGCGGGTCGCCGGTCTCGGTGAGGGCGAGCGGGCTGTCTGCGCAGAAGAGGTCATGTGCCAGCACCATGCCGGCCGGGCCGCCGAATGCCTCGGTCTCGGGCTCGTACACGCCGCCGATCCAGAGCGCCGCAAGCTGGTCGGCGACGAGGTCGTCGAGGATCGCGTCAGCGGGGTGTACGGTGCGCAGCCGGAGCTTTCCCTCCTTACGCAAGAAGTGCCAACGCTGCCCTGCCAGCCTCTCCA
>NZ_CAUVXO010000279.1:0-6472 GCF_963555865.1 Protofrankia sp. Cr1 | reverse complement strand
ATCGAGGGAGACGATTGGCAGTGTCAACGCGGCGGAAATTTCATCTTTCTACCCCGCATTTACCGGTCCATTGTCACGGTGTTCACCGGCGCGTTCCAGCAAATGTGTCTGCGCATGAGCGGCCGCCGCTGCCTTCGTGGAAACCGGTAACCTATTCCGTGACACCCACCGATCCCATTGAACAGGTGCCGACACAATGTACACGACCGGTGGATGTACACGACCACCGATGGATGTACCGGCTCGGCAGACACGGCCCGACGGTTCCGTTGCACCCGCAGCGGTGAGGTCTACCGAGACGGCGCAGGCAGCTGCCCGTCGATGATCCAGGATGCCGCCGCGGACCCGATGATCCCACTATCCTTGATCCATTCGAAGTGGTCGAGGTGCGCGACACCAGCGGAGTCGTCCAGGTGCCAAGGGGTGATCTTTGCGGACCGCATCCTGCCGCAGAGGAAGTCGACATTGGACCGCGGCCCGAGCCGGTCACCGTCCAGGGAGATCGCCAGGACGGGAATGGCCAGCTCACTCAACAGCTGATCGTAGTCCCGCTTCGTACCCCGCGGCTGGTATCGGCTCGTCCGGGAGTGCCGCGCCCAGTCGATCATCACACCGCCCGCCATCGCGCCGCCGATCAGCATGCCGCCGGGCCAGTATCCGCGCAACCTGGCGATCAGACCGATCATCTGGATCTTCCACAGGGCTTCCCAGCGCTTGGGACCGAAGGCCTTCCAGTAGACGGATCCGGCACCGATGATGCAGACCCCGGCCACATCCTCAGGCGCTGATGCCGCGTAGAGCACGGAGAGCTGACCGCCGAGACTGTGTCCGAACAGATACAGCGGAGCCTGGGGAAAGCGCGAACGAACAGCCTTGATGACGGTGGGAAAATCAACCTCGAGGATCTCTCGATAGCCGAATGCCGACTTCTTGTCGAGTCCGGGTGTGCTTTCCCCCTGGGCCCGCAGATCGCACATCGCCACCGACAGACCCGACGCGTGCAAAGTCTTGGCCAGCGGTAGGTAGAACTTCGCCTTGAGCGCCATCGCCGGCAGAATCAGCGCCACCGGGACGGTTGGATCATCCTGTGGAAGCACCCTGATCACGAATGTGACGTTGTCGTCGGTGGTCACCGGAATCGCTTCGAGCGCGGCGAACTCCGATGGGCGCCTGGTGGCGTTGCCGTCCGGCGTGTCACGACCGGTCGAGCTCACTGACATGGGGACTCCCGTCACAGCGTGTGGACTACTGGCGCCTTCCGCGGGCCGACAATGCGTGCGGAAATACGGTCGGATGCCCGTCAGCCAGCCAGGATCTTGCAGGCGAACTCAAAATGGAACCGGGCAACGAGCCCGTCGGCGTCGTCGTAGAGGCGTGCCCTGGCATCCAGATCGAACTGCTCTGGGGCATCGCTGGCCAGTACGCGGCGCACTTCTCGCTCATCCACGGTGGCGATCGCACGGATTCGACCGGCGGCCGGCTTGCGGAAGGTCGACCGGGCATCCCGGACCACCATGTACTCGACCCGGGCCAGCCGGGGCGCCACGGCGCCGGCTGCCGCGGCGGCGCTGGCGATGTCAGCGGCCAGGAAGAGCGCACCCGCATGAACGGTGCCCAGGTGATTGGTGAGGTTCTCACCTTCGGGGATCTCGACGACCGCCCGGTCGGGACCCACCTCGGTGATGGTGACTCCGACGAAGCGGCCGAAGGGAACGAGCGAGTTGGCGATCTCGCGGATGCGCTCGTAGTCGACGATCCCGTTCGTCGCCCCGGCAAAAATCGCGTATCCGGTCTCAGCGCGCGAAACCTGCGTATCATTCGTCACACTCATCATCCCAACATCCTTGATGGACCAGGCCGTGAACGGATTTCAAACTGATCACCAGATGATGCGGAAAAGACGGTGGAGCCACGACGTACCGGCGCTGATGCGGATTTCGTACCAGCCGATTCACCGTGGATGTTCGATAGGAATGTGACGGCCGGTCACCGATAGGCCCGGAGCACCCGGCGGGCGATGGACCATCGAAGCACCTCGGACGGACCCTCGTAGATTCGGAAGGCGCGCGCTTCGACGAGGAACCGGGCGACCAGTTCGTCCTCGCACACACCCAGCCCGCCGTAGAGCTGGACCGCACGGTCGAGCACCCGCCACACGGCCTCCGACACGAAGGTCTTGGTGATCGAGGCCGCGTGGCGCGCCGCACCGCTGACCGAGCCCTGTTCGTCGATAACGGTGGCGGTCGAGTAGATGAGCGCTCGGGCGGCCACGATATCGATCTCATTGTCGGCAACGTGCGCCTGGGCCATTCCGTGGTCGGCGACGGGTATCCCGAATGCCGTGCGGTTCACGATCCGCTCGGCCGACATCGCGTGCGCCCGGGTGGCCAACCCCAGCCAGTTCATGCAGAAGGTGAGGCGGGAGGGGGCCAGCCGCACCTGGGCATACTCAAGACCGCGTCCAACCTCCCCGAGCACAGCGTCATCGGGAACAAAACAGTCACTGAAAGTGACTTCACAGTGGCCGCCCGGGGCGCTGTGATCGAGTGTCGGCATCCGGCGGCCCACCTTGAGCCCCGGGTTGTCCTGATCAACCAGGAACATCGTCGTGCCACCAGGGGTCGCAGCGATGCAGATGGTGAACGCCGCTCCGTCGGCACCGGTGGTGAAGTGCTTCGCGCCATTGATCTTCCAGCCACCGGCGACCTTCTCCGCGACCGTCGCCAGCATCGCGGGATCCGATCCCGCACCTGGTGACGGTTCGGCCATCGCGATGGACGAACGGACCTCACCGCGCGCCAACGGCGCCAGGTACCGTTCCGCCTGCGGTGCGGTGGCGAGGTGGGCAAGAAGGTGGATGTTGCCGTCGTCCGGAGCGGAGGCGCCCACCGCAATCGGACCGATCAGGCTCGTACCAGCGGCTTCCAGCACCCTGGCCTGGGCGCGGGTGTCGAGGCCGAGGCCACCGTAGGCCACCGGCGACAGCGGGCCGAAGACCCCCGCCGCCCGGGCGGCCGTCTGCAGCTCCACCCGGAGCACATCGTCCATGTGACGCCCGGCAACCACGATCTCCCGCTCGACCGGGAAGACGTGCTCGCGGACGAAGATCCGGGTGCGTTGCGCGATATCCGGCGGGCTGGCGCTCGCGGCAGGCACGGGGTTCACGGGGCACACTCCACAATCATTGTCGGGAACCGACCGGACCGGCGGCGTGCCAACACCGCGGGCCCGCCGGTCAGGCGGCCTTGAGCAGACGCTCGTCGCGCGGCGTGCCAACCTCTTCGTAGAGCTTCTCCAGGTTCTCCGGCGCGAAGAACTCCTCGCCGTGGATCCCCCCGGCCATCAGACCGAAGAACTTCTTGGTGTACTCCGGGCTCTGGCTCGTGGCACGCAGGACCGCCTCGAAGAACGGCGGCAGGGTGAGCTCGGAAAGGACGCAGGTGAACTCGAAGGTTCCCTTGCTCCGCTCATCGCGGATCCTCGCGTAGTCCGCCACGGCGTCGTCCACCGGTCGCTCCTGGGACAGCCCCTGGTGCAGGTGGTCCGCGAGGAGCTCGGCGTACAGGAACGCGTCGGTGATTCCCCAGCCGGTGAACGGGTCTTTGTGGTAACCGGCGTCTCCGACCAGCGCCCAGCCCGGCCCGTTGGATCGGCGGTAGTAGTTGTCCGGGTACCGCATGACCCGGAAGTTCTCCGCCCGCTTTCCGTTCGTCCGCAGGTCCTCACCGAGATCGGGTACCACCTCGTCGTACACGGCGTGGAAGCTGTTCTCCACGTCGGCGCGGAACTCACTGAAGTGCTCCCGCCGGCGCAACAGCGACACCAGATGCAGACCGTCGTTGGTCGGCCACGCGCCTATCTGCTGCTGGTTGAAGCTGGTCCGGTGCTGGAAGGACCAGTCAAGATTGCCGAAATACGAGTAGTAGACGAAGCAGGTAGCCGGTACGACACGGTAGAAGTCGGCGCTGACCTGGTCTGCGACCGTCGAGTTCCGGCCGTCCGCGCCGACCACGAACGAGCCGCGAAATTCCTTCTCCGATTCGTCGCCGAACTGGCCACGGATACCGACGGCGCGACCGTCTTCAAAGATCACATTCTGGACGGTGAATCCCTCGACGACCTCCGCCCCGGCCGCGCGGGCCGCGTCGACCAGGATCTTGTCCAGCACCGTGCGACGAGGAGAATAGACCTCGGTGATGCCCTCGATCGGGTCGGCGAAACCCTCGACATGGATGCCGGTATAGGACAGGGTCAGGTGCTTCATCGCCGGGACGCCCGTCGCCGCGACACTGTCGAGCAGACCCCAGTCCCGGAGTCGTGCAAGGCCGGTCTGCTGAATATAGTGCGTCGATATGGTGTCACTCGGGAAGGTTGATCTGTCAACGACGAGGACCCGATGACCGCGTCTGGCCAGGAGCATCGCCAACGATGAACCGGCGCAGCGCGCACCAACAACGATAACGTCGTACATAAAATGTGCTCCTGTCGTCAACTCGGACGAGCTCCGGGGTGCCACGGCACCCCGGCACGAATACGTATCAATTTTCCACAACCGCCGGAAGTGCGGTCAACAACTGTGTCCATACGCCATCGACCGATTGGTCGACACAATGGATCCGTGCATCGGTAACGGTCGGGAAACGTCAGCGAGAACGGCGGTGCGGTCACCCGTACAGCGCGGCGATGTCCGCGGCGAAATCGCTCTCGATCACCGTCCGACGCAGTTTCATGGAAGGCGTCAGATGCCCCCGGTCCAGGGTGAAGTCGGTCGCGAGCACCCGGAAGGCCCGGATCGACTCGGCCCGGGAGACGAGGCTGTTCGCATCGTCGATCGCGATCTGAATCTCCGCGACCAGATCGGGATCATGGCGCCAGGAGTCGTCGGCCGGTGCCGTTTCCCGGCCCGCCAGCCAGGTCTGGAGGGCCGCGCCGTCAACGGTGACCAGCGCGCTGACGAACGGGCGTGCATCACCGATCACCATGCAGTTGCTCACCAGTGGATGCAGGCGCACGCGATCTTCCAGCGGTGTCGGCGAAACGTTCTTGCCACCGCTGGTGACCAGGATCTCCTTGCGACGGCCGGTGATGTAGAGGAAGCCGTCCTCGTCAAGCCGACCAAGATCACCGGTGTGCAGCCAGGGGCCGTCGCCAGCCTGGACCGCATCACCCTCGGTTGGCTGCGCGGCTGGCTCACGGGCCGGCGGCCAGTACCCGGGCCAGTATCCCGGCGAGACGTTGCGGCCGCGGACGAGCAGCTCCTCGTCGTCGGCGATCGCCACCGTGGTGCCCGGAATCGGGCGTCCGACGCTGCCCATCCGGTTGGTGGCCGCGACGTTCACCGTCACCGCCGTGGCCGATTCGGTCAGCCCATAGCAGTTGAGGATCTCCACCCCCAGGCCGCCGTAGAACGCCGCGGTCGTGTCGTCGAGCGACGCGCCACCGGAGATCACATATTCGAAACGACCGCCGAAGGACTCCCGCACCCGGCTGTAGATCTTCTCGTCGAACGCGGCGTGGGCGTCCCGCAGCTGTGCATCCACTTGGCCCGCGAGCCCGCGTGCCCTGGCGAGCCCGAATTCGATCGCGATCCGCTCCGCCGCCGCGTCGACCACCCCGACACCGCCTGCCGCCGGTTCACGGACCCGCTTGCGGATCTTTTCCAGCGCGTACGGGACGAGCGCGAGGAACGTGGGCCGGAACGTCGGGAACTCGGCGATCAGCTCCGGCACGCCCGGCAGAAGTCCCGTCCGGGTGCCGGCGTACAGGCAGGCGATGAGGATGGTCCGACCGAAGACGTGCGAGAGCGGCAGGCCCAGCAGGGTCGTCGCCTGCTCTCCCCGCACACTGCGGAACAATTGCCCGGTGTGCTCGACCGTGTTGGCCGAGGACGCGTACATGTTGCGATGGGTGAGCATGCATCCCTTGGGTACCCCGGTGGTACCACTGGTGTACACAATCGTCGCAAGGTCGTCGGCACGCACCCTGCCACGACGATCGTCGTACTCGGCGTCTAGCGGGTCAAAGGGCGCGCGACGATCGTCAGATCGCGCGCCCGGAGACCGCAGTCCCCGGAGTGCTGACGGCCCGTCCTGATCGCCGTCGTGCCAGGCCTCGACCGTCTCCAGCAGCCAGACATCGGCCCGCAGGCCACTACCGCCGATCTGACGGAGCTGGGCCTGCTGGGCCTCGGTCTCGACAAAACACCAGCTTGCTCCGGAATCGGTGAGTACATGCCGCATCTGCAGTTCCGAAGCCGTCGGGTAGATCGGAACCGTGACCGCACCAATACTGAGAACCGCGAAATCGACGACCGCCCACTCATAGCTGGTTCGGCCCAGCACGGCCACGCGGTCGCCGTGCGCGACGCCGTGGGACAACAGCACCTTGGCAACGGCCTGGACGTACCCGGCGAACTGCCGGCAGGTGAAATCCTGCCAACCGGCAGCGGTCTTCCGACTGAGCACGCAGCGGT
>NZ_CAUVXO010000278.1:0-6503 GCF_963555865.1 Protofrankia sp. Cr1 | reverse complement strand
CCTGCTCTCATGAACACCTATCACTACCTGTCACCACCGGAATCTTGGCAGAGCCGTTATTTCTACAGGCCCCTTCGCCGGAGCCGGGCCACGGCGGCATGGTCACGCCGATCGCGGCCAGTGGATCATCGGAGGTGGACCGGAACTGGAACGATGTCCCGACCGGAATGGTGATGGCCGTCCCGGCGCGGACGTCCTCCACTGTTTCGGCCTCGTCCTGCCGTCGCCACATCTGGCCGTGGCCGGTGATGAAGTACCAAATTTCGTCGACGGTGCGGTGGCGTACGGGAACTGAAGCGGCCCGTGGCCTGAGCTCGAAGTGCGCCATCCCGCCGGCCTCCAAGCCCGGTAGCAGGCGGGACGTCTGACCCGTCGGGTGCGACGGCATCGATGACGGCAGGCAGTTGCCTCGTCTCGAATCGCTTGTTCATGACCTCCTCCTCAAGCTGGGAAACCGTCGTCGAGACGGCGGCCGGTCCACGGCCTGGTCTCGCCGGATGCGGTGATGTCACCGGTGAGGCGGTCGCCCATTCGGCGGCCGACCACGCGATTGCCGCCAGCTTCAAGAGTGACGCTGGCGCCTTCGACCCTGATTGCCAGCGGCGACCAGCCCCGCGGTGATGTATCGGACATCCAGGCGGCAACCCATGCCGATGGGTCGCCGGGTGCCGGGCCGATCTGCACCTGCAGCAGGGGAGCGTCGCCAACCCAGGCGCCCACGAGCGGGTTCTTGGTGATCTCCAACGCCGTCGTGGCGCCGTCCCGCTCGTACTGGCCGGCGAAGATCAGCGGGTCGCCGGTACGCCGGCCCGAGAAGCTGCCCTGCCCCAGCGATCCGCCCGGCCCGGCCGGATGCCGTAGCGTCAGCAGGCCCAGGCTGGCGTCCAGCGTGCCGAGTAGCGGGACCGGCCGTCCCGATCCCGGCTCCGACAGGAAGCCACGCAGCCAGCCGTCCGGGTCCTGGCGCACCGTGATGGCGATCGGCTTTCCGTCGAGCGTCCCGGTGAACAGCGCCGGGGATCGGCGGGCCGGCCGGACGCGATCGCCGCCCGGGCTGATGTCGCCGAAGAGCTGCCGCGCCCCGCGCAGGTCTCCGCGGCCGATGGCGTACGCGTAGGCGTGCGCCCCGGGGGTCAGATGCCGTGGCAGCGCCGGGTCGGAGCGGTCGACGGTATAGAGCCCGAAGTGCGCGGCCGGCCGGTAGCCTTCGTGCCACTCCCAGTTGTCCGCCAGCGTCCAGTAGAGATACCCCCGGATGTCCACGCCGTCGCGGACTGCGGCCAGCAACTGCGTGAGATGCGCGACCAGAAACGGCCCGCGATGGTGGTCCTGCGCCTGCGGGATCCCGTTCTCGGTGACGAGCACTGGCAGTCCGTACCGTGACTTGAGGTCTCGTAACATCGCACCGAATCCTGAGGGCGAGATCTCCCACCCCAGGTCGTTGAGGAGCTGATGGACCTGGTCGCTGCCGTCGAGGTTGTTGACGAAACGGCCACCGGTGTACGAGGCGGTCAGGCTCACCAGGACGTCGGCGAAGACGTACACCGAGCGGTAGAAATTGAGACCGACGAAGTCGCAGTGGCTCGACCACGGCTTCGTCGCGTCGGTGCCCAGGAAGGCGGCCAAGTCGGCGTCGGTCAGATAAACGCGGTTGCCGGGCCGGCGGTGGATTGCGGTGTCCAGCCGGCCGTCGATGATCGCGTCGAGCATGTGCCAGTTGTAGAAATAGTCGAACTGGTTGCGCGCCGCCTCCTGATCGCCTAGGACGTGATCGGTGACCGCCGTGGTAACCCTGGCGTGCAGCATGGCGTGCGCAAGCCCGACCATCGACTCGCTGTCGGCCGCCTTGATGGTCTCGTAGGCGCGGGTATGCGCCCGGATCAGGTTGAAGTAGGCGGTTCGCGCTCGGCCGCCGTCCCCGGTGAATCCGGGCGGCCAGATCCCCGCGATGTAGCCGACGCCGATCATCGACCCGACCGGCTCGTTCAGCGTGATCCACCACCTCACCCGGGCCGACCAGCGCGCGGCGAGGTAGGTCACGAACGCTAGGAACGCGTCGACAGTCTCCGCGTTCTCCCAGCCGCGCATCGATGCCCTGAAGTCGGGGTCGTCGCCGCTGGCGAACGGCAGCCCGACCGCTGAGCCGATGGTCGCCTCCCGTGGCGGGTCGAGCACCCACAGCGGCAGCGACAGGTGATTGAGCGTCAGTACCGGCGTCATATTGCGTGCGGCGAGGGCATCGAGCACGCCATCGTAGTAGCCGACCGCGGTCATGTCAAGGTCCGAATCGGTGAGCGGGTTGCCGTGTGTGGCCCTGGCCGGCTGGATCCGTGCCCACTCGACGGAGAATCGGTAGCTGTTGATCCCGAGCGCTGCCGCCCGGTCGAGGTCAGCCTTCAGAACGGTCAGGTCCGCATGGCGAAGCGCCTCGCCCGGCCCGCTCAGATCGACCGGGTGGCCGTCCTTCGCGGTCCACGCCCGCACCCTCCGGCGGATCGCAGGGGAGTCGACGAAGGCTGCCCAGTCGTTGTTGGTGATACCACCCTCGTTCTGCATGGCGGCAGTAGCGACACCGAACAGGAACCCTGGCGGGAACGGCGGCAGGCTTGCTTCCTCGTCCGCCGGTCCGGTGCGGAGAGCACGGAGGACCGCGTTGGCGTACGCGCGGGCGCCGGCCGGGTTGGGATGCCCGATGGAAGCTCGCGCGCATTGGAAGACGTCGGTGCGATCGGCATTCAGGTCGCAGGCCGGGGCTCGCCCGCCGGCGACGAACACGTCTTGCGGTGACAGGTCGCCGTTGATGCCGTACACCCATGCCTGCGACGCGAGGGCGGCGTTCTCGGCGGCGAATCCCGGACCGGCATAACAGATCCGCGCGACCGGCAGATCGTCGTTGGCCTCGTCGACGGCCGCTGCGATCGCCAGCTGGGACAGGTCGTGAAAAGCCCGGCAGTTCGTGATCACTTGGGGGATCAGTGATCCGGTCAAGATGCCGCCGGGCAGCCCGGCCACGCTGATTCCGACGGCGACGAGGAACGCAGACAGCAGGGTTGTGTCGCTGTCCTCGGAGAGGATTGGATAGTAGGGCGTCGCGACGATGGTGGCGTTTGGGAACTGCGCGGCGGCTGCGGTCAGAAGGGTGCGCAGGTCACGGCGGCAGAACGCGTCCACCGGCCCGGCGAAGTCCCGCGGCCGAGCCATCGGGTTGACGATGGACCGGATGTTGACGTCGTTGAGACCGGCAGTAACCAGCACGATGTCGACCCGGTCGGGAGTGCCGCCGTACGCGCCGAGTTGTTGCATGACAGTCGGGTATGACGTCGGAATCTCGCCGGGCAGCGCTGGAAGCACCGTGTTGTCGCCGACGCCGATAGTCGCCCCGGAATGCGCCAGCATGGCGGTGTAGCTCTTGATCCCGCCGCCCGCCTCGCCGAGCGACCGCTCCACGATTCCCACGTACTTCTCGTGCGGCCGCAGCCCCTGCCCCCACGCGACCGAGTCACCGATCACGAGAATCACCAGCGTGTCGATAGTGAAGGCAACGGCGTTCGACGGCGTGCCGTCGTTGAGGATCACCTCGCAGAGGCCCGTCTCGCCGTCGGCGTCCTCCGCGGTGTTCACCGGCCGCTGCAGAGTGAAGGTCATGGTGGCGCCGTTCACATACGACGAGCCGGGCATGTCCTCGCCGTTGACCCTCACACGAGCCCCGGGCGCGAATCCGGACCCGGTGACGGTGACCGTGGTGCCCGGCTTAACCCGGCTGCCGTCGCCGACTGCCGCGACCTGGGGCAGAACGTAGAACGAGAGGTTGTTGGATCGGACGCCGCCGGCGCGACGTACCCGGAGGGTCTGGTTCCCACCGATGACCGCGGGGACATTGAAGGTGGCGAGCGTATCCGCGATGACCGTCATCGGGACGGGCTGGTCGCTGATGGTCAAGACGTCGTCCGGCAGTAGCCGCACCCCGTGCAGGGTGACCGTGGCGCCAGCAACGGCTCGCGGCGGATCCGCGCGCACCAGAGCGGGTTCGGTGAGCTTTGCGGCGAACTCGTCCCTCGAGACTGGGACGAACCGGACACTGTCCAGGTGCTGTCCGCCGTGTGGGCCGGGCGACCCGATCGCGCCCTGACGGCCCTGTGCGCCCGGCGCGCCGTCGTGCCGCTCCTCTGACATGGAGCAGTTCTTCGGCCGTGGCCCGAGACGCCCGCCGACGCCGCCTGCGCCCGGCGCGCCGGGACCGCCGCCCGCGCCGCCGGAGCCGCCCTCGGTGCTGATGCTGAAGCCTCCCGCCGCGTACGTCTGCAGCACTGGCGAGGGTGCGTACAGACCGAGCCGGCCGCCGTGTCCACCCGGTCCGCCACGCCCACCGTTGCCGCCACTCCCGCCGGGACCGCCGTCGCCGCCCGCTCCTGCGCCGCTGCTGCAGAAGCCGAGGAAGTCGTAGCGCTCAGCCATGCCGTCGGACCCGTCGCCACCGTCCCCGCCGTCGCGACCGCGCCCACCGGTTCGGCCGTCCTGACCACGCAGGTCGAACACCGGCGCCCCAGTTAGCTCCAGCACCCACATCTCGACTTCGGGCGCGTCGACCCCGGCCCACGCCTCCCCGCCCGGAAGCCCGTCACCGCCGGGATCACCGGTCACTCCCCAGTGGCCGTCCGGGGTGGGCGCCTTCGATGGCTTGGGCGGCTTGTCGCCAGGTGCCCAGGACGCGACCGGCGCGCCGGGCAGTGGGTGCTCGTACGTGAACGTCACCCCGCGCCCCACTTTGATGCGCTCGGCGATGAAGGTCAGGTATTGATGAGGCCGGTTCAGCACCACGACGGTGTCGTCCGCGAGATCGACCGACTCGGCGACGAAGTAGGCGACGTCCAGCGTGGCCCGCGTCGCCGGTGCCGCCATCATCCGCGCGCTGGGCGGCAGCACCGGCTCGGCGAACGCGGCTTGCAGAGCCGTCGTCCCGGACGGCAGAAGTACACCGACGGGTGGCTGCCGGTGCAGGACAGGGATAACGCCCGGCGGGGTAAACAATCCGGGTCGGGCGGGGACGACAACGCCAGGCCGGGCCGCAACCACGCCGGACAACGCCAGGTCACCGAGGCCGCTCACCGTGGGCACACCCTGGTTCTCCAGCACGGCCCGGTGAAATGCCAGCCGTGCCAGCGCCTGGGCCCGCGCCTCCGGAGTATCCATGATGTTCACCGTCAAGGACTGCAGGCTTACCGACGGCATGGTGGCCTCCTCGCGCTTTCTCCTCACTGTGAACTCGACCCCGTAGTGCGTCAACCGATTCCTGCGTCGGGAATCCAACACATCGGAAGGGCTCGGGAGAGGTGAAGCTGTCAGCAGGGAGGACGTCATGACGACTGCAGCGCAGAAAGCCTCGGAGCCCGCGGCAGGCGATCCCCTGAACGAGTTTCGGTGGGCCGACGCCGCGCCGGACGCCACGGCGAAGATCGGTCTGACCGATCTACTGGTCCGCCTCCAGCTGATGGCGACCGATGCCGCACGCAACACTGCGGCGGACAACGACGGGTGGTGGGCGAAAACGCCGCCGTCCATGCAGGTGATCCGATCCGGCACGCAGGCAATCACCAAGTGGTGGGCCACGGCGGTCGCGGCGGTTGGTGGACTGTCCGGTTTGGCCGCCACGATCTACGGCTTCGTCGCGGCGGCGCGGGACGCCATCGGTGACGCGGTTCTCGCCGCACTCATCGGTGGCGCCTCGCTGGTGCTATCAGCCACCGCGATCGCCGTGTCCCTCTTCGTCAAGGCGGACCTCGGGTCGCGCGGCAATGCCACGGCGGCACGGCACGCCGGACGGGCCGAGGTGGCGGCGGCGTTCCTACAAGCCACCGCGACTCTGCCGCGCAAGGATCCGGACGGGCTGACGTCGGAAAGCCTTCTCCGGATCCTGACGGCGTTCCCCAACCGCCTCCGTGTGACCACCACTAGTGATCCAAACCTCCGACTGATCAAGAGCGTCGGGGTCACCTCAGGCGGAAAAGTGCAGGTGGAGTTGGAGAACAAGGAGTGGGTGCTTCTCGAGAACGTAGACCGCTACACGACCGCCCCGCCGTAGAGGGCCTTTCCCCACGGCCTTGCCCGCCGCACGGAGAATCGACGACGAAGCACAGCTCGCGCAGCTTCGAACCAAGTACCCCGAGTGCGCACATCTGCACAATGCCGCGATCAGGCCGCTCCGCCTGTGCCGTGACCGAACGTGAGCAACAGACGGAAGTAGCCGGGGTAGCGGCCCAGCTTAAGCCGGAGTGCCCGGCTTTCCGATCTCTGTACTTCCGGTGTACTCGGCATCGGCATCGGCATCGGAACCCAAATGCCGACACGAACGGAGGACACGACACTCCGACCCAGCGTCGTGTGATTGCACGACAGGTGTCGCAGCCCATAGGGTTCTGGCAACAACCACTGAGCTGCACAAACGCGGAGATCAGAGCCAGCTGCTGAGCGGCCACTCCCGGAGAATAGCGTCCACCCGTCTTGGA
>NZ_CAUVXO010000277.1:0-6512 GCF_963555865.1 Protofrankia sp. Cr1 | reverse complement strand
GCTTGGGAGTCGGCAGGTCGGTAGCGGGAGGCGATGTCAAGGGCCGCCGGCTGGGGTATCCGACGCGGGAGCATGCTGCGCTGCAGGGCGAGTGCGGTCGTGCGCTCACGAGAGTAGCGGCGGGCGTTGTCCACGCACACGGCCGCTCTTGCGGTGATCTCCTCGGCGAGCAGGAGGTCGTCGTCGTCGAAGGGGTCCGGGGTGCGATGCCGCAGGAACATCACGACGCCCAGGGTGGTGCCACGGGCCCGCAGTGGCGCTGCCATCACCGCGTGGATGCCGTACTGGCGGATGCTCTGGACACGGGCCCGGAAGTGCGCCGTCCACCTGCGGATGTCGGGGTCATCGACGGAATGTCGTGAGGCCAGGCCGGTGGCCAGGGTCCGCGCCAGGAGCGAGTATTCGGGGTGGGATTCGGCCGCACCCGGCGTGACCGCCGACTCGGGGCAGCCTGCCAGGACGGACTGCTGTGCGACCCGGCGCAGCACGACGGGGCCGGTGACCGGATCGAGCGTCGGCTCCTCGCCGTGGAAGATGGAGTCCAGCAGGTCGACGCTGACGAAATCGGCAAATCGGCCGGCGGCGACGTCCGCCAGCTCCTGGGCGGTGCGGGTCACGTCCAGGGTGCTGCCGATGCGGGTGCTGGCGTCGTTCACGATGACCAGCCGACGCCGGGCCCAGTACTGTTCAGTGTAGTCAAGCACCGCGGCGGAAACGCCCTGCACCCGGCCGTCCTGATTCTTCAGGGGGAAAAAAATTATCGACCAGGCGTGCTCGCGGGCTTCGCCGGGAGCACGGCCGTAGTTTTCGTGGCGCATCATCTCCCCGGTCCGCAGCACCTGTTCCTGCAGCCTGTCGTACTCCTCAAAGGGAGGATAGGGCGCTATTTCCCGCAGATGCAGCCCGCGCATCTCCTCTTCCGTTCTGCCCATCAGGCGGGTCATCGCTTCGTTGGCCCTCGCAAGCCGCTCCTTGCCATCGTAGATTGCTACCGGGATCGGGAGTTGGGCCAGCGTCCAGTCTCTGAGCGCTTCCGTCTCGGTGCTGTCCGTTTCGGTGCCTTCCGGGTCGGTGTTCATCGGTGCGCATCTCACCCTCGCCGCGGCCATGGCTCGGGATCCTCACAGGCAGGACTCCGCGGCATTGTTCCAAGGGTGCTGCCCGATTGTGCCGCTTTCAACCCGAGGCTGCGGGCATCCGCACGGTGCTGGCTCGTTTCAGTTGCCCGCCGGTATCGACGTTGATGGGGACAAGACCGGAAAACTGGGTGGCGACGGTGCTTCGGGGAGAGTCGGGCACACACGGTCGAAGGTGACGCCGGGGGCCATGACCGACCATTCCGTCTGGGTCGGGTTGGCCCCGGCCAGGCGACAGGCGCGGGCCACCGGGTCCGTCACTGCGGCGCGCAGCGGGGCGATATTCCACCTGACGACGTTGCCGTACTCATCGTAGGTGGTCAGCGTGTCACCGGTTTCGGAGAATGCCACGCCACGCGGATAGGCTTGTAGGGTCACCGCCGTGACCCGGTGGGGTGCGGAGGTGAAGGTCATGTCCCACAGCACTACTTCGTCACCACCGCCGACAGTGGCGAGGATCCGTCCGTCCGGGCTGAACGCAATGGCGGGTATCGGCGCGCCGCTGCTGATTTTCACCCGGAACCGTGGTGCGGCCGTAGCGGACACGTCGGACACGTCGAATACGTAGGTGTCCTTAAGAAAGGCGGCCACCAGGGTGTTCCCATCGGGGGAGAAACGGGCGGTACCGGAGACATGCAGGTGGGGACGGTCTGGGTCCACGAGGGTGCCCAGCGGTTTCGGACCGCGGAGATCGGCGAGGTCGTACAGGTAGTCACCGCACAGGAGGATGCGCCCCCGCGGTCTGAAGGTCACGGCGCAGCTCGCGGTCCCGTACGCGGTGAGGGATGACGCCTGGACGGGGTGGCGTCGGTCGGAGATATCCCAGATGGTCGTTGGTCCCGCAGCGCTGCTGACGGCAAGGAGCGTGTTGTCGGGGGACACTGCCATGTACGCGACGGCGCCAGCACCGTCGGAGATGCGGAACTGTGCGGTCGACACCGGCGATGCGGGGTCGGAGACGTCCCAGACGGTCACGGTCCCGTCGCGGGCGGCGGTGGCGAGGGCGCGGCCGTCCGGCGCGAAGACCACCTGCGGGCGGTCCGGGACGTCGACGGTACCGGCGTCGCGACCGGCTGACGGACCTGTCAGGTACATCAACACCGGCCGACCGCCGGCGCCCCAGGCCGCCAGCAGCGTTCCGGTCGGGTCGAGGGTCGAGAAGCGCAGCGGCGTGTAGGGGCTCTGTAAGAACAGGGTGGTTCCGACGATCGGTTGTGCCGACCGTGTCGGAGTCAGGCGGTCGGCCAGTGACCAGAACAACACCGTGTCGTCATTGCCGCCGGTGGCCAGGGTGGCGCCGTCCGGCGCGAAACTCACCGCCTTGATCAGATTCTGATGTCCGGTGAAGGTGGCGGTGCGCACGGACGTCGCAGGAGAAGCGACATCCCACAGCGCGATCGTGCGATCCGTGCTGCCGGTGGCCAGGCTCCTGCCGTCGGGGCTGAAGGCGACCGCGCGGACCGCGCCACCGTGACCGCTCAGGCCTGCGCTCTGGCGTGGGTGGGCGGGGTCCGTCAGATCCCACAGCCGTGCCTGCGCGTCGTCCGCTCCTGTGGCCAGGGTCCGCCCGTCGGTGCTGAAGGCGGCAGACAGTACCGCGGGGCGGCCGGCCGGGGTGAGGCCGGCCGGGGTGAGGACAGCCTGCCGGAGCGGGTGGGAACGGTCCGTGGTGTTCCACAGCTCGGTGGTTCCGTCCTGCCAGCCGAGGGCCAGCAGCCGCCCGTCGGGGGAGAAGACGGCCGCGTTGAGCGGGCCGGTGTCGTGTCGCGGTAACTGGACCAGGCGCGTCACATCCGAGGGACGCGTACCCACCGCCCACAGCGAGAGCACTCCGAGATCGGATGCGACCAGCGTGTGCCCATCGGGGCTGAATGCCGCAGCCTGGATGACCCCCGCAGCCTGGCCGTTTCCCGCGATCCCGTGGACGGTTCCCAGGCCGACGGGATGCGCGGGGTCCGCCAGGTCGAACATTCCCATGACACCGTCCTGGCCCAGCAGGTACAGCAGGTGCCCGCCGTCGTCGAGCCAGGACGCCATCACCCCCTGGGTGAACACAGGCTGCTCGTGCGCCACCACGTCGGTGAGCTTGCGGCGATGATCAGGTTGAGAGACGTCCCACACCTGTGCCGTGCCGTCGCCGGTGCCGATGACCAGGATCCGGCCGTCCCCACTGTAGGTCACCGTGCCGACGACGTTCGGTAGGTTCTCAATGGCTCCGGAGAACTGGGTACCTGCCAGGACGTCGAGCAGGGCCGCCCGGCTGGTCTGCGACGGGTCCCGTCGGAATGCCTCCACCGCGAGCAGCAGCGCGGACCGTGGCTCGGTGCCGGTAGCCGAGATGGCCGCCGCCTGAAGCTGGCGGACGGTCGCCGCCCGGAGGTTGCGCTGTGCGCTGGAGCGCTGCTGGAACGCCACTGCGGCGGCCAGCACCGTCAGGCACAGAGCGAACGCCAGGCCGGCGAGGATCTGTCGCAGCCGGCGGACCCGCCGGCGTTCCCGAGCCTGTTCGGCCTGTTCCGCTCGGATGCTGGCGTCGAGGAATTCCCGGTCGGCCATCCGCAGCAGGCGCTCATGCCGCGCGTCGGCGGCCCACTCGCGGGCCGCAGCCAGCCGGACGCCGCGATGACAGAATGCCGGATCACGACCGGCACGCTGCCAGGCGTCCGTCGCATCGGCCAGTTGCTGACGGATGACCAGCCCGGCGCGATCCTCGTCGAGCCATCGGCGCAGCCGGGGCCAGGCGCGCAGCAGAGCCTCGTGGGAGAGCTGCGCCCCGCCGTCGTCGACGGTGAGCAGCCGGGCCTGCGCCAATCGGTCGCACACCAGGGTGATGATCTGGCGCTCCACGTTGGAACGGCCGTGGGTAATCTCTCGTAGGTCGACGCGGCGTCGCACCGCCTCCCCACCGCTGTCGCTGTCGCTGAGATGAACCATGTGTAACAGCAGGTCCCGCAGAGCCAGCCGGCCCGGTTCGGACAGCGTGTCGTGGATCTCCTCAGCGGTGCGGGTGACGGACCGCCAGATCCCACCGGTGGCCTGGTAGCCGGCGAAAGTGAGGGTGCGACCGCTGCGCCTGGTCCAGGTGGCGCGCAGCGCGTGGGCCAGGAACGGCAGGGCTGTGCCCAGGCTGGAACTCCCGCCCTCACGCAGGTCCCGCAGCAGGAGATCGGTCAGACCAGGCTGCAGGACCAGGCCGCCTGCCTGCGCCGGGCGTTCGATGGCCGCCCGTAACCCGGCATCGTCCAGGGGCGGTACCGTCACCTGGCCGTCCCGCAGAGCGCGGACCAGTTCGGGATATGCCAGGCAGTTGCCGTAGTGGTCCGCGCGGAGCCCGAGCACCACCCGCGTACGGTCCGGGCCGGTGTCGGAACCGGCGCACAGCACGTGGATGAATCGCGCCCGCTGATCCTCGTCCGGGCACCGGGTGAAGACCTCCTCGAACTGGTCGACGACAAGTACCGCGCACCCGCCGGACCGCTCCGCGATGCTGGGCAACCGTCCGGCCAGCAGTTGCCGTTCCACCTCATCCAGAGGCTTCCCGGTGGCCGCCGTCAGCCGTTCGGCGAGAGCCTGCAGCGGCTGGGCTCCCGGCGCCGCCAGCAGCACCGCCGGCCAGGGACTCGTCCGGTCCGCATCGTGCCGGCGGTCCAGGCCGGCCAGCAGCCCAGCACGCAGGATCGAGGACTTGCCCACCCCGGAGGACCCCACGAGCATCACTGGACGGTGACCGGTATCGCTCCCGGTGACCTCGCCCAGCAGGCGCTGGACGACATCCTCCCTGCCGAAGAACCGTTCGTGGTCCTCCGCTTGGAACGGCTCCATCCCCGGATAGGGACACGCAGAGTTGTCAGGTGGCCGCAATGATGTGTCATCGGGCTCCGCGACGGGCTGGTAGGCGGGATTGGAGGCAAGGACGAGTTCCCCGGCCCTGCCGTCGCTCTGCCGGTGCGGCCGGGCCGCCGCGGCCTGCAGGCGCCGGTCGAGGTAGCCGTAGACGTGGTCGAGGGTCAACCGGACCGGGCCGGCGGGGTCACCCTCGTGCAGGAGCCGCAACAGCTCGCCGGTGAACAGGGTGTGGCGCTCGCCCGGCGGAGCATAGGAGACCGCGTAGTGGGACGCCGAGGTCAGCAGGTAGCTGCCGCGTGGCCGGGCGGAGGCGTAGGGATCCCGTTGGCGGCCGCGGCCGGTCGCGTCCGCCAGCCCGGAAAAGCAGCAGTCGAGCATGACCACGGTGCTGGCGGGCAGGTCCGCGAGAATGTCGCGGATGGTCTGATAGGAGGCCGACCGGGCGATCCGGTCTCCAGCGAGGCTGGCATGCGTGGCCAGGTAGAGCCGATCCCCTGGCCCGAGCAGGCCGTGCCCCGCGAAGTAGAAGAGAACGACGCCGGTGGCCTGTGCGGCGATCTCCTCCACCGCGTCGAGCACAGCGCCTTCGTCGGCGGGGTCGATGATGGTGCGGATGTGTGCGGGCTCCATGCCGCACACCTCTTCGAGTGCCCGTCGCAGATCCTCGACCGTGGTGGCCACCGACGGCAGATCCGGCAGGCCCGACGCGTCGGTGTGCCGGCTTGTTCCCACCAGTACCGCCCGCGCACCCATCCCCGCCAGGTCACCGAGCGGTGGTCGCCGGGGTGCCGTCATCCGTCCGCGCCCTTATTCGGCCGGGTCTTCCGGTTCGACCGACCCCGTGCCAGGTTCCAAGGACCGGGCGAGTTGTTGGGCCAATTCACCCACCTGTCGCGCGTCCAGCCCGCGGACGTGCTCGGCCGCCACTGCGATCGTGGTTCCGTCAGGTCGGGTGACGGTCACGGTCTGGTTCCCGGTGCGGCGCTGCACCCACGTCACCAGTGCGGCGGCCAGCACTGTGGCGACCCCTCCCGGTTCCAGGACCACGGTGAGGAGATCTGCGGCCGTCCCCATGGTCCCGGCCGCGGGCTCGCCCGTCGCGCGACGACGGATCCGGCCACGCAGCTGCGGCTCCCTGGCAAGCCAGGTTCCCAACGGCGCCGCGCCGCCATCGGTCCGCTCACTGCCGTCCTGCACCGCGATGACGACATCCATAGTCCGTATTGTGCTCTTTTGGCTGTACGGGGTGCGGGCATGGGTGCGGACCCTGGAGCACCTCGACAACCGGCGAGCACCCACGCTTCGCACCGGAATGGCCACCGCGTACTCTGTGCCTCCTCGTGCCCGGTTATGGGGAATCGCGGCGAAACGGGACCAGCTGCCGGGCATCCGCCGCCCGGACAGCAGGGGGCAGTGATCGGGGTGGACACCGAAACGGCAACGGGGGCTGCTGTGGGTATTGCAATGGTCGACGCGGTCAGGATGGCCGCGGACAACAAGCGGGCACATGAGGCCCTGACCGCCCGGCAT
>NZ_CAUVXO010000276.1:6003-7517 GCF_963555865.1 Protofrankia sp. Cr1 | reverse complement strand
GTCGGTAGCCTGACCGCGCTCGCCCGGTGCATCGGGGCACGCATCCCAGCCTTGCACCACCGGGCACCACACGCGTCCAGGGCGGCACGGACGCACAGGGCACCACGCACGCAAGGCTGCCCTGCCCACGGCTCGGCGTTGTGATACCTACTGACCACTGGCGCATCCTTGTGATACCAAACAGCCCTGTAGGTATCACAAGGACATCGGGACGGTGGGTGGGTATCGGTGCGGCGTGACTCTTTCGCTCCCGAGCAGTCGCGCTACGTCGTGCGGGCCGAGCGCGACTACCTCGCCTTCGTCCCACCGCCGCTGCCACCGGCGCTCGACTTCGACCGGTCCCTGGTCGGTCTGCTCTCGGAGGCCGACCGTGCCCTCGGCGAGCTTGCCGGCGCTGGTCGCACGTTGCCCAATCCACGCCTGCTGGCCCGCGCGCTCGTCCGCCGGGAAGCCGTGCTGTCCAGCCGGATCGAGGGAACACAGGCGTCCGTGTCGGATCTGGTCCTGTTCGAGGCGGACCAACCAACCCACGACGACGGCAATGACGTCCGGGAGGTGTTCAACTATGTGAAGGCAGTCGAACACGCTCTTGATCCGAACCGTCGGCTCCCGCTGAGCGTGTCGTTGCTCCGGGAAGCGCACGCCATCCTGCTGGGCGGCGTCCGCGGCAACTACGCCACTCCGGGCGATGTTCGGCGAAGCCAGAACTGGATCGGAGCGCCCGGGTGCACCCTCGACACCGCGACCTACGTTCCGCCGCCACCCGAGCGACTGTGGGAGTGCCTGGACGCGTTCGAGAAATACCTGCACGCCGACCACGATCTGCCACCACTGGTCACGATTGCGTGTGCGCACTACCAGTTCGAGGCGATCCACCCGTTCCTCGACGGCAACGGCCGGGTCGGCAGACTTCTCGTCGTCCTGCTGCTGGCCGAATGGGACCTGCTCGATGCCCCCCTACTCGACATCTCGGCGTGGATCGAACCGCGACGCGACGAGTACTACGCCGGCCTGCTGCGGGTCTCGACCCACGGGGACTGGGCCGGCTGGGTGAGTTTCTTCCTCCGCGGTGTCGCCGAACAGGCCCGGGATGCGGTGCGTCGCTCCGTCTCGCTACAGAGCCTGCGCGACGACTACCGCGCCCGGGTCAGCACCGCGCGCTCGTCCGCGCTGTTGGGAGTGCTGGTGGACGCCCTGTTCGACGTCCCGGCACTGACCATCAGCCGAGCTCGGGGTATTCTCGCTGTCACGCATCGTTCCGCCAGCCTGACCGTCACGAAGTTGGTGGAGAGCGGAATCCTCACGGAGGTACCGGGCCGCGTCCGCAATCGCCTGTTCGTCGCGAACGGCATCCTCCAGGCGATCGAAGGCGACCCAACCGCACCCCTTCCGTAACACATCCATCACGCCCCGGCGTTGTGATACCTACCTACCACTAGCGCTAGCTTGTGATACCAAACAGCCCTGTAGGTATCACAAGGCCACCTGACACCTGCGCCCGGCGGGCTTAAAAC
>NZ_CAUVXO010000276.1:4207-5879 GCF_963555865.1 Protofrankia sp. Cr1 | reverse complement strand
GGCGTCGGCGGGACGGTACACCCCCCAGACTGCGCGCAGAGCGTGACAGACCTCACCGACGGTAGCGCGGGCGCGCAGGGCCTCCTTGAGCGGATAGAGGACGTTGTCCGTCCCCTGCGCGGCGGCTTTGACCGCGTCCAGGCAGCGGGTCACCTCGGCGTTGTCGCGGTCGGCTCGCAGTGCGGCCAGCCGGGCGGCCTGGTCGGCCTCGATCGACGGGTCCACCCGCAACGGCTCGTAGCGGTCCTCCTGCTCGGCCCGGAACCGGTTGACGCCGACCACGGTGCGCGAGCCGTCCTCGATGCCCTTCAGGACCGCGTACGCGGAATTCTCGATCTCGCTCTTCTGGTAGCCCTGCTCGATCGCGGCGACCGCTCCCCCGCGCTTTTCGACCTGTTCCATCAGTTCACGGGCGGCGTGCTCGACCTCGTCGGTCAGCGCCTCGACCGCGTAGGAGCCGGCGAACGGGTCGACGGTGGCGGTGATGTCCGTCTCGTAGGCGAGGACCTGCTGGGTGCGCAGCGCCAGCGTCGCGGCCTTGACCGTGGGCAGGGCGATGGCCTCGTCGTAGGAGTTCGTGTGCAGGCTCTGGGTACCGCCCAGCACGGCCGCGAGGCCCTGCACCGCGACCCGGACGAGGTTGACCTCGGGCTGCTGTGCGGTCAGCTGCACGCCGGCGGTCTGGGTGTGGAAGCGCAGCATCATCGATTTGGGGTTGGTCGCACCGAAGGTGTTCTTCATCACGTCCGCCCAGATCCGGCGGGCGGCGCGGAACTTCGCCACCTCCTCCAGCAGGGTCGTGCGGGAGACGAAGAAGAACGACAGCCGCGGTGCGAACTCGTCGACCACGAGCCCGGCCTCGATCGCCGCCCGAACGTAGGCGATGCCGTCGGCAAGGGTGAACGCGATCTCCTGGGCGGGGGTCGCCCCGGCCTCAGCCATGTGGTACCCGGAAATCGAGATCGTGTTCCACTTGGGGATCTCGTTGCGGCAGTAGGCGAAGGTGTCCGAGACCAGCCGCAGTGACGGCGCTGGCGGGTAGATGTAGGTGCCGCGAGCGATGTACTCCTTGAGGACGTCGTTCTGGATCGTCCCAGTGATCTTCGAACCCGGAACGCCCTGTTCCTCGGCGACCAGTTGGTAGAGCAACAGCAGCACGGACGCGGGCGCGTTGATGGTCATCGAGGTGGAGACCTGGTCGAGCGGGATGCCGTCGAAGAGCAACCGCATGTCCTCGATCGAGTCGATCGCCACGCCGACCTTGCCGACCTCGCCGTGCGCGATCGGCTCGTCGGAGTCGAAGCCCATCTGGGTGGGCAGGTCGAAGGCGACGGAAAGCCCGCCGGTGCCGGCGGCGACGAGCGAGTGGTAACGCTCGTTGGACTCCCGCGCGGTGCCGAAACCCGCGTACTGCCGCATCGTCCACGGCTTGCCGGTGTACATGGTCGGGTAGACGCCCCGGGTGAACGGATACTCGCCAGGTGCGCCGAGACGCTCCGACAGATCCTCAGGAAGATCGGGTGCACCGTACACAGACTTGATCGGCTGGCCGGACTCCGACAGACGCTCGCTCATGGCCAGATGGTAGGGAAAGCCGGCCCCCGCGTGCGCGCCTCACAGTTGCCACGCGCGTCACCGCCGCCTCCACACTGATCAACACGGCGGCCTGCGC
>NZ_CAUVXO010000276.1:1545-3808 GCF_963555865.1 Protofrankia sp. Cr1 | reverse complement strand
ATAATCCGCATCGCGGATACACAAAACAGATAATACAGACAATACATCGTGCCTTCTTCGTCTTTCGTCGACTGTGCACACATCGGAAGCCCACAACGTCTACTCTTTTCCACGGGAGGCTCCACGGCTCAACAGCTCTTCACCGCCGGTCGAACCAGCGCACCGCCGCGCCGGTTCATATCGCCCGGCTGTGCGGGGCATGCCCGGAGCCCGACGGGCGGGTAGGCCAAACGGTGCGCGATCACGGCTCCTTTCGCGCGTCCACAGGCCCGAGTCAGGACGGGAACGGGGCTGACCCATGACCCACAACGCCATGACCCAGTTAACCGTGGAGACGATCAGGGCGGAGCTCGTCGCACTCTCGACCGGACGTGGTCTGAATCTCGAGAAAATAGCCGGCTCACCTCTGGTGAAACTACCGGGAACACCAGGTGAATGGACCGACGGTCAGCGCGCGACGGCATTACAGCGAATCATAACCGAGTGCTGTCACGCGCTATCCCAGGAAAAGCTGCGCACCGGGGCACAGGTCGGTTTCAACATCGACGGTGAAAATCCGGGCGATCCGTCCCTAACCGCCCGTATCGACGCACTCGCCCGCCGGCGGGGCAGGCACGAGCGTACCGTTCGTGAATGGTTCTATCGGGGAACGAGCGAGGTGGCGCTCCTCCTACAGCAACGGGTCGCGGAGCTGAACATCCGCGACGGCTGGCGAGAATATCTTGAAAACGACGGGATCGGAGATCTTCTGGAAGCCGGGTCGCACCGGTTCTCTCTCGACCGGACCGAGATCCTGGTCCGGCTCTCCGGTCGGTTCCTCACGGAAGTTCTGGTGTTCCGGTCGCTGGTCGCACTCGACGACGGTGTCGATCATTACGTCGCCACGTCCCGTTATCACAGCGACCCCCGGCCCGGCGTGGTCTTCCTGGAACCACTGGCAAACTGCGTGGTCCGCCGGTCCGCATTCACCTCGAACGGGCACCAGGTGTCCGAACTTGAATTCCCGGCGACTCTTCCGCCCGGCCGCCGTATTTCCTTTGCCTACCGGCTGCGGGTGCAGAGCGACCGTGAGATGGTCCCCGTGCTGAGTTATGTGCCGAAAGCACAACAGGACAACCGGTATATACTGCAGGTACAGTTCGATCCGGCGACGACGCCGGATCGGCTGTGGTACTTCGCCGGCGTGCTCGGCCCGGAGACCCGGCTGCATCCGGATAACGAACATCAGTGGCTCCGGCCGAGCGGTCTGGGCTACGTGCGCAAGGGCTTCGTCGAGCTTTCCCGCGGCCTTCACTACGGAGTGGCGTGGGACTGGCCTCTCTAGCCGGGGCGCTTCCCCCGTCCCAGCCGAGCGCTTCCCCCGTCCCAGCCGAGCGCTTCCCCCATCTCCCAGGCAAGGTCCCCGGAGAAGCTACAGTCGCCGCATGCGGCCCACCCTCCAGGCATCGGATGCCTCGATCTCGGCGGCGCGTCTGGCCGAGCTCACCGGGATCGAGCGTCATGACGTTGCCGTGATTCTCGGGTCCGGATGGCTGCCGGCGGCAGACGTGCTGGCCGCGGCCGGTAGGACAGCCGGCGAGACAACCGTTACCGAGCTCGGCGGCTTCGTGCCGCAACGCGCGCCCGGCCACGCCGGGATAGTTCGTTCCGTCACGCTCGGCGGGCGCCACCTGCTGCTCTTTCTCGGCCGGGTCCACGCCTATGAGGATCATGATCTGTCTGTTGTCACCCACAGCGTTCGGACGGCCTGCGCCGCCGGCGCGTCCACGGTGGTACTCACCAATGCCGCGGGCGGGCTCCGGGAGGACTACAGCGTCGGCCAGCCGGTCCTCGTAGCCGATCATCTGAACCTCACCGGGCGCAGCCCACTGATCGGTCCGCGGTTCGTCGATCTCACCGACGCCTATGCCCCGCGTCTGCGTGACCTGGCACGCACTGTCGATCCCACCCTCACCGAGGGGGTGTATGCGGGCCTGCCTGGGCCGCATTTCGAAACGCCGGCCGAGATCCGGATGCTGCGGACGCTCGGCGCGGACCTGGTGGGCATGTCAACCATCCACGAGACGATCGTGGCCCGGGCCGAAGGCGCCGACGTGCTCGCCTTGTCCCTGGTGACCAACCTGGCGGCCGGTATGAGCGGCACGCCGCTCGACCACCGTGAGGTGCTGGCCGCCGGTGCCGCCGCCGCCGAGCGGATGGGCTCGCTGCTCGCCGCGGTCGTCACCAGGCTCTGAGCGGGCCCGCCACGGTGAATGATCGACCC
>NZ_CAUVXO010000276.1:0-1081 GCF_963555865.1 Protofrankia sp. Cr1 | reverse complement strand
GGGTGACCCCGAGCCCGCCGACCGTGCGGAACTCACCCGTGCGCTCGAAGCCGGTGACCTTCCGGCCCTGCGGGCCCGATTCTCCGGTGCCCTCCGGTTCGGCACGGCGGGGCTGCGGGGGCCCCTTCGCGCCGGTCCCGCCGGGATGAACACCGCGGTCGTCCGACGTGCGGCGGCGGGACTCGCGGCGTGGCTGCGCTCGCCGGATCCGGGCCGGGCAGCGCCGCTGGTCGTCGTCGGCGCGGACGCCCGGCACGGCAGTGAGCGGTTCGCGCTCGACAGCGTCCGGGTGCTGGCCGGCGCGGGACTACGGGCCGCCCTGCTGCCGGTGCCGGTACCCACGCCGGTGCTCGCCTTCGCGGTGCGCCAGCTCGGCGCGGACGCCGGGATCATGGTTACCGCCAGCCACAATCCGGCGACCGACAACGGGTACAAGGTCTACTTGGGCGCACCGGCCGCAGACCCGGCAAACGGAGCGCAGATCATCGCTCCGGTCGACACGATGATCGAAGCCGCGATCGACGCCGTCGGACCGGCCGCGTCCATCCCCTTGAGCGATGACTGGACGCGACTCGGTGACGAGATCCGGTCCAGCTACCTCGAGGCGGCGGCAGCGCTGTCGCCCACGAGCGATACGACGGACGACACGAGCGTCGCCACGGACCTCCGGGTGGCCTACACACCGCTGCACGGCGTCGGTGCGGACACGCTGCGTGCTGTGTTCACCCGCGCGGGGTTCGCCCCACCGTTCATGGTCCCCGAGCAGGCGCGACCCGACCCGGACTTCCCGACCGTGGCGTTCCCGAACCCCGAGGAGCCTGGGGCGATGGACCGGGTCCTCGCCCTCGGCCGGGCGGTGGCCGCCGACGTGGTCATCGCCAACGACCCGGATGCGGATCGCTGTGCGGTCGCGGTGGGCGAGCGCATCCTCACCGGCGATGAAATCGGGCTGCTCCTTGCCGACCATGTGCTGCGTACCCGCCCCGGCCCGGTCGCGACGACGGTGGTCAGCTCCCGCGCTCTGGCCACGCTCGCGGCCGCGTACGGCGTGACGTGCATCGAGACCCTCACCGGCTTCAAG
>NZ_CAUVXO010000275.1:2572-6982 GCF_963555865.1 Protofrankia sp. Cr1 | reverse complement strand
TCCTGAGCTCACGCAAAGATCGAAAAACCCTGGCTGTTACACCGTTTGCCGGGCAGACCCCGCGGAAAGGTCGAGCGGGAGCGAGACCACCCCTCGGTGGATGAGGCTGGGCAGATAGGTGAGGGTGTCGGTGGCCAGAGACAGGCCGGGGGCCCGCGCGATGAGCGTGCGGATCGCGGTTTCCGCCTCCATCCGGGCCAGCGGCGCTCCCAGGCAGTAGTGCAGACCGAGGCTGAAGCCCAGATGGCGGCGAGGGGCCGGGGCAGCCGCGTACCGGGTGATGTCGAAACGGTCGGGATCGGTGTAGACCGTCCGGGTCCCGGCCGGCGGAGGCCATCAGGACGATCACGCCGTCACCGCGGGCGAAGGTGTGCCCGGCCACGGTCGTCTCGGTGAGCGCGACCCGCATCGTGAACTGGGTGGGCGTGTCGTAGCGAAGCATCTCCTCGACGGCCGCAGAGGTGAGCTCCGGTCGTTCGCGCAGCAGAGCCAGCTGGTCGGGATTGCGCAGCAGAGCGATCATTCCGTTGCCGATGAGGTTGATACTCGTCTCCATGCCCGCGACCAGCAGGAGCACGCAAATGCCCAGCACCTCGGCCGCGGTGAGGACCTCGCCCTGTTCCTCCACCCCGACGAGCATGCTCAGCAGGTCGTCGGTGGGGTGCGCCCGCCGCTGCCCGATCAGGGCGTGCAGGTAGGCGACGACCTCCTGGCCGGCTCTGCTCCGGTCTGCGACGTCCTGGGCCGACAACAGGTCGTCCGGGTCGGTGCCACGGGCGATCGCCAGCTCCCAGTTCCGCAGCGCCGGCCGGTCCTGTTCGGGGACGCCCAGCAGCCGACCACCGACCATGGTGACGGCCAGCGGTGCGGACAGGTCCCGGATGACGTCGATCTCGCCGGCCTCGAGCGCGGCATCGACCAGCCGGCCCACCAGCTCGTCGATCATCGGCGCGAGACTTGCGACCATGCGGGCGCTGAAGGCCTTGTTGACCAGCCTGCGCAGCCGCCGGTGATCGGGAGGGTCCATCCGGATGAAGGAGCCGGGCAGGGATGCAGCCTGGTCCCAGAAGGGGCTCAGCCCGTCCTCGTGGCCGTGGCCCCAGTCCTGGCTTCCCAGGATCGCCGCACAGTCGTCGTACCGGCTGACCAACGCGACCGGGACGTCGTGAAGGAAGAGCGGGGACAGCCCGGCCGCCTCGCGGACCCGCTGGTAGCTCGGGTACGGGTCGGCCCGGTTGGCAGGATCGAACCCGTCGAACTCAACGTGACTGGGACTCACCGTGGTCATTCCCTGCTCCTTGTCGTTCAGGCAAGCCGTTCGAGCCGGATTCAGGCGCTCAGGCGCTCAGGCGCACGGGAAGTTCCGACATGCCGCGGACCACGAGGTTCGGGCGGTACGGAGGTGGATCAGCCAATAACGTGAACGCAGACACCCGCGCGGCGATGGCGCGCAGCGCGACTTCCACCTCCAGGCGCACCAGGGATGCGCCGATGCAGTAGTGCAGGCCGAGGCCGAAGGCCAGGTGGCGGTTCACCCGTCCCCGGTGGGCATATCGGGTCAGATCCAGGCGATCGGGATCGGTGAACGCCTGCGGGTCCCGGTTGGCCGACCCGAGGATCAGGATGAGACTGTCCCCGGAGGCGAACGTGTGTCCGGAGACGGTGATCTCCTGGCGGGCCGTGCGGGTTGTCAGCTGTGCGGGAGCGTCATAGCGCAACATCTCGTCCACCGCCGGCAAGGCGAGGTCCGGCTGCTGACGCAGGAGCTCGAACTGGTCGGGATGACGGATGAGCGCGAGGATCCCGTTACTGATCAGGTTGACCGTGGTCTCGTGCCCGGCGACGACCAGCACGAGCAGCGTGCCGAGCATCTCCGCAGCCGTGAGTCGGTCGTCTTCGGCCTCAACTTGGGCCAGCGCGCTGATGAGATCCTGACGGGGCCGGGCCCGGCGCTCTGCCACCAGAGCACCGAAGAAGTCCAGGAACTCGCCGACGGCGGCCGTCCGGTTCGCGAGTTCGTCCGCGGACATCAGGACGTCGGGATCGAGACCACGGGCGATCCCGGCCGACATCCGCCGGATGGCCGCGTGCTCGCTTTCGGGCACGCCGAGAAGCTCGCACACCATGGTCAACGGCAGCGGGTAGGCGAACGCCTCGACAAGGTCCACCTCGCCGGCGGCCAACGCCTTGTCGAGCAGATCGGCCACGACCCGCTCCGCGTGCCCGCGCATCCCCTCGATCCTGCGGGGGGTGAACGCCTTGCTCACCAGCCCCCGCAGCCGCGTGTGGTCCGGGGGCTCCATCCAGAGGAAGGATCCGGGCAGCTCCACGTCGCTGTCCGGGTGGAGCAGCTCGGACTCCTCGGCGTGGCTCCAGGCCGGATTCTGCAAGATGGCGTCGCATTCGGCGTAGCCCGGTACAAGGTGTGGGCCGAGCAGCCCCGGGACAAACGGACCGGCAGCGCGCAGAACGTCATAACTGCGGTACGGGTCGTGCCGCCATGCGGGCGTGAAAGCGTCGATGACAGCGTGTTGAACGCTGGTGGTTTCTTCGACCGCGGCAGCAGTGATGTGCCGAGTGCCGGCGAGGTCCACGTGCAACTCCGTTCGGTGAGGAGAACCGGCGGTGTAGCCAGCGGTGTAGCCAATCGACCGGGCGTGCGCAGTGGCACCCGCGAAGGACACGCGTCATGCTGGATCCCACCGGCGTCGAACGTCAAGATTCGCCGGCCGAGTTCTATCGTTTGATTGAGTGTGTCAACGCGGTTGTTCGAACAGCCGCCGCCCGTTCAAACAACCGCCGTCCGGTGGTCGCGTTCATGACGTTGGTGGAGGATGGGGCCACGGATATCAACCTTCGTTACGCTTCGCCGGCCGGACGCTGGGTGCTGCTCGCCACGGTGCTCGGGTCGAGCATCGCCGCGCTCGACGCCACCGTCGTCAACATCGCCCTCCCCCGGATCGGCGCGGACCTCGACACCGGCCTGGCAGGGCTGCAGTGGACGGTTAACGCCTACACCCTCACCCTCGCCGGCTTTCTCCTGCTGGGCGGCTCGCTCGGTGACAGCTACGGCCGGCGCCGGGTGTTCCTCATCGGTGTGCTGTGGTTCGCCGCCGCCTCGCTGCTGTGTGCGGTCGCCCCAACGGCCAGCCTGCTGATCGCGGCCCGGGCACTCCAGGGGTTCGGTGGCGCTCTGCTGACCCCCGGCAGTCTGGCGATCATCGAAGCGAGCTTCCATCCCGACGACCGTTCGGCGGCGATCGGTGCCTGGTCGGGTCTGGGTGGCGTTGCCATCGCCATCGGCCCGTTTCTCGGGGGCTGGCTGGTCCAGGCCGTCTCCTGGCGGCTGATCTTCCTGATCAACCTTCCGCTCGCCGCGATCGTGCTCTGGGTGTCGTTGCGCCATGTACCCGAAACCCGTAATCCCGCTCCGGCCGCCGGCCTCGACCTGCCCGGGGCGCTCCTGGCAGCGCTGGGCCTGGCCGGCGTGATCTACGCGCTCACCGAGGGCAGCACGCTGGGCTGGGGATCCCCGGCCGTGCTCGTCACCGGTATCGGCGGGGCCGCGGCGCTGGTGGCGATGGTCGTGGTGGAGGCACGCAGCCCCCATCCGATGCTGCCGCTGGAGATCTTCTCCTCCCGCCAGTTCAGCGCCGCCAACCTGGTGACGTTCGTCGTCTACGGCGCGCTGGGGGGCTCGATCTTCCTGCTTCCGGTCGTCCTGCAGAAGGTCGCCGGGTTCTCTCCGATCGAGGCCGGCGCAGCCCTGCTCCCGGTCACGATCCTGATGCTGACCCTGTCGGCCCGGGCCGGCCGCCTCGCCCAGCGCATCGGGCCCCGCCTGCCCATGACCGTCGGCCCCATCGTCGCCGGTACCGGCCTGGCGCTGCTCACCCGTGTCGACGCCGGGAGCACCTACCTCGGTACCGTGCTGCCGGCGATGACCGTGTTCGGGCTGGGGCTGTCGCTGACGGTGGCGCCGCTGACGTCCACGGTCCTCGCCGCGGCCAGCGATCGACACGCGGGGGTGGCCTCCGCGGTCAACAACGACGTCTCCCGGGTGGCCGGCCTTGTCGCGGTGGCCGCTCTGCCCGTCGTCGCGGGCATCTCCGCGAGCGCCTACGCCAACCCCGACGAGCTGGCAGCCGGTTTCCACACCGCCATGTGGATCACAGCGGGGATGTGCGTGACCGGGGGCCTGCTCGCCTTCCTCACGATCCGCCGGCCGGCCCCCGCGCGGCGGCCCGCCGTCGACATCCACCGCTGTCCCCTGGAGGCAGCACCGTTGTGCGGCCCGGACGAATCCCGGGCGCCCGCGCTGCGCTACACCGCAGCCGGGACGGACGGGCCAGCCGAGCCAGCCGCAGGGTGATGAGCCACGACGGGCAGTGAGCGTGGACAAGCTGTGAA
>NZ_CAUVXO010000275.1:0-2123 GCF_963555865.1 Protofrankia sp. Cr1 | reverse complement strand
AACATAAATCGATCCACTATACAAGGAGAATGAGCGGTGCCCGAACGCTATGACGTCATCATCGTCGGGACCGGCGCGGGCGGCGGGACGCTCGCGCACACACTCGCCCTCTCAGGCAAAAAGATTCTGCTGCTGGAACGGGGCGACTATCTGCCGCGGGAAATGGGGAACTGGGATCCCGAGGAGGTGTTCGTCGACGGCCGGTATATTTCCGCCGAAACCTGGTACGACGCCGACGGCAAGGCGTTTCAGCCGCAGGTTCACTATTTCGTGGGGGGTGCCACCAAGCTGTACGGGGCGGCGCTCTACCGACTGCGGCCGCGGGATTTCGGTGAGCTGCATCATGTTGACGGCGTTTCGCCGTCCTGGCCGCTGTCCTACGACGACTTCGAACCGTGGTACACGAGGGCGGAGTGGCTCTACCAGGTCCATGGAAACCACGGTGATGATCCCACCGAAGGCCATTGGAGCAAGGAGTACCCCTGGCCGGCGGTCTCCCATGAACCTCGAATGCAGCAGATCTTCGATGATCTGAAAACCGGTGGATACCAGCCCTTCCACGCGCCGTGCGGAATCCTGCTCGACGAGACGGACCGGGCGAAAAGCGCATGTATCCGCTGTGCGTGGTGCGACGGGTATCCGTGTCTGGTGCACGCCAAGTCCGATGCGGAGGTGATCGCGGTACGGCCGCTGCTGGACCAACCGCATGTCACGCTCCTGGTCAACGCCGAGGTCATCAGGCTGGAGACCGACCCGACCGGCCGCACCGTTACCGGTGTCGTCGTGTCCCGCAACGGCGGTCGCGAGGTCTACGAGGCCGACATCGTGGCCCTCTGCGCCGGCGCCGCGAACAGCGCCAAAATCCTGCTCGCCTCGGCCGGTGACTCCCACCCCCACGGGCTCGCAAACGGCTCGGACCAGGTCGGCCGAAACTACATGTTCCACAATTCCAAGGCCGTGGTCGCCCTCTCCGACGAGCCCAATGAGACGGTCTTCCAGAAGACCCTCGGACTGAACGATTTCTACTTCGGCAGCGATGACTACCCGTGGCCAGCCGGCAGCATCCAGATGGTGGGCAAGTCGAACGCGGCGGCCATGCGCGGCGAAGAACCCACACTCACCAAGCTGGCCCCGAAACGGAGCCTGGAAGAGACGGCCAGGCACGCCGTCGACTTCTGGCTGAGCACCGAGGACATCCCCCGCCCGGAAAACCGGATCACCCTGGCGCCCGACGGCAACGTCCGCCTCGCCTACACCTCGACCAACAACGACGAGGCCGGTCACCTGTACCACCAGCTGAAGAAGATTCTCAATCACATCGGCATGTCCGCGCACCACGTGCTCCGGAAGAACTTCTACATGTCCATGAACATCGAGATAGCCGGTGTCGCGCACCAGGCCGGCAGCGCCCGGTTCGGCACCGATCCCGCGACGTCGGTGCTCGACGTGAACTGCAAGGCCCATGAACTCGACAATCTCTACGTCGTCGACACCAGCTTCTTTCCCAGCATCGGCGCGGTGAATCCGGCACTCACCGCCATGGCCAACGCTATCCGAGTCGGCGAGCACCTGTGTGAGCGGATGCAGTAACGCGGGCGACCGGGCAAGAACCGGTACCGGACGGATACCGGATGGCGATGGCGATGGCGATGGCGATGGCGATGGCGAGGATGCATGGCCAGCAGGACCGAAACGACCGTCATCTACGCGGCTGGTGCCGCGCAGGGCATTGTGCTGGTGACCTTCCCCGCCGCGAGCGCCATCTTCACCGACCCGGACAAATACGACCTGTCGAGCACGCAGTACGGGAGCATGTTCCTCCCGCAGGTCGTCACGGCCGTCACCACCGCGCTGCTGGGCGCGCACCTGGGCCGGCGTTTCGGCACGAAGCGGGTGTATCTGGCCGGCCTGTGCGCCGGTCTGGTATCCATGACGCTGCTCGTCCTCAGCCAACTGTTCACCGCGGAACAGTCCGTCGCCTACGGAATGCTGCTGCTGGCAACGGCGAGTCTGGGCGCCGGATTCGGCCTCACGGTACCCGCCCTGAACACGTTCACCGCCGCGTTTCACCCCCGGGCCGTCGACGCGTCCATTCTCACGCTCAACGCCCTTCTCGGTCTCGG